>JAPLJS010000107.1 GCA_026388545.1 Deltaproteobacteria bacterium | reverse complement strand
GAATGATTCATCTATTGTCAAGGATAATCACTAATATCTGTGGCACCGCATATTTGAAATATTCCCGATTTTTCAAAGAACGATTCAATAATTACAGGGGGTTATAAAACCACCCCTCAATTTGCTGTAGAAGAAAAGTTAGAGACTCTATAAGGGGATGTAAAATATCTTTCTGTAACTCTTGGAGTGTGCAACTCCGATGATTGATTAAATCGCTATCTTACGGTTTGCTGGCTACCCTACCCCTTCCCCATACCTGATCGTCGATTCTGGCCTTCAAAACCCCGACTCAAGGGCATGTTTCAGCCCTTTTCTTTCTGGTTTGATCCGCAAAATAGCATTGATATTTGATAAGTTTAGGAGTATCAGTTAATCCATGCGGTAAATTATTGACTGATTTATAACTCTACACCCAGGGAGGGTGTGATGGATTGAATGATGAAACCCCGTTTCTCTAAAGGAACGGGGTTTTGTGTTTTGTAATTGGCAGATATAGTGAAATGATATTTCATTAATGAATTCTGTGAAGTTTCAGATGTTATTTTGATCACACATATTGAGAGTATATGGGACATGAGGTGGCGCTCTATCTATATAGTCAATCAAAAAGGAGGGTAAAGCTATGCCAACTTACATTGTGTTGATGAAATTAACAGAGCAAGGGATTAAGACAATCAAGAGCGGGCCGCAGCGAGTTAAAGACAACGCAAAAATAATGGAAAAGATGGGGGGCAAAATGACAGGGTTTTACCTTACCATGGGAGAATACGACTACGTAGGTATTGGTGAAGCTCCCAATGACGAAGCCGCTTTGACCTTTTTACTGGGAATGGGCGCTGCAGGATTCGTCAAAACTACGACACTTAAGGCATTTACAGTAGAAGAGTTTGAAAAGATAGTTAAGAAATTACCATAGCCATATCGGTTAAATTAAGGAACAGCAACTTCCAAAGTTTTTGTTACGATCAGATGATAGTGCGCCACCATACAAATAGTTTTTTTTAAAAAAACAGAATTCCTCCCGCTTTTAAGCTAAAAGGCTTAGAAGATTTTACAATACCATGCCAAAAAAAGGAGGGAACCATGAAAAAAAGATACCTGGTGCTTTTGGTCCTGGCAGTTTTGGTGCTTTTCGTTATTATCCTGCCCTCCCTGAACTCCAAAGAGACGATGACTTATGAGGAGGCCGTATCAAAATGGGCCCAGGGTAAATTTGTTCTGGTGGACGCAAAAAAAGTCCATTACCTGGAAAAAGGAGCGGGTAAACCAGTTATCCTGATTCACGGCTTCCTCTACCATTCCGTCATGTGGAAAAAGAACATCGATGACCTGGCTAAAAAATTCAAGGTCTATGCCGTGGACCTTTGGGGGTGGGGTTATAGTGAGCGGTTAAAAGAGAATGAGTATTCTTTTGAACGCTATGGAAAGCAGATTGTTGGCTTTATGGACGCCTTGAAAATCAACAAGGCCTCCTTGGTGGGCCAGTCAATGGGCGGCGGCATATCGGTTTATGTAGCGGCCCACTTTCCGGAAAGGGTTGACCGCCTGATCCTGGTGGACCCAGCGGTGATTCCCTATCCCATGACCACCACCGGAATGGTTTACCAGCTTCCTTTCGTGGGGGAATTCCTAAACGCCCTCCCGGGCGATGGCCTGATGAAAAAAAATATAAAAACCGTCTGGTTTTATGATCCCCAAAAGGTTACTGATGATTACGCTGAAGAGGTTCTCCGGCCCTTAAGAATCAAAGGTTCCTATGGTGGAATCATGTATATCCTGCGCCAGGTCCTTAAGGACCCTTATGTCCAGGAAGAGGCACAAAAGCTTGCCCAACTCAATAAACCGATATTGCTCATCCACGGCCAGGAGGACATAGGCATCCCCCTGGACCGATCCCAGCAATTGAATGCCCTGTGGAAGGGGTCGCAATTAGTGGTCTTTGAAAAGGCCGGTCATACTCCCCATGAAGAGTATCCGGAGAAATTCAACCAATTGGCATTGGAGTTTCTATCCAAATGAATTAATGGGATACCTTACTTCAGTGGAGATAGCCTTTGCTTCTTCCTGAAGTCAATGAACAAAGGCTTTGGAAAAGGATAGCAGCTTCCAATTGGCAATGATGAGTCTCGGAGATTTTTTGTTATTGACAAGATTTAAGTAAAATATCACAATGGAATAAAGAATTGCATATGAGAAGAACAACGCCTCTCATAATTCTTATTATCTGTCTTTTGTTACCGATACATTCAGGCTTAGGGTTAGCTTCGCCAAAAACCTCCAATAACCTTTACAACGACGCTAAATACAAGTTTAAAATCATATTCCCACGTGGTTGGAATCTAACGAAAGGTTACACTGAAGGCGGCATTGTTGTGCAAGCCGTTGAAAAAAAGCATGGTTCAAATATAGCAATAATTGTCAAGAATCTTCCCAAAAATTACACTGCGGAAATGATGTCTGAAAAAGAGGTAGCTAAGTTCATGGAGGGAGTTAAAAGGAGTTCTCCGGACGCAGTCTTGCTTTCATCCGCGGTTACTAAAATCGATAATAGAAAAGCATTTATGCTGAAACATGCTGAAAGTTATAGTTTTTTGGGTATTAAAGTTGCAATGAAAATTCTCACATTCTTGACCGTTAATAATGAAAAACTTTTCATAATTAATTGTGGGACATTACCTGAATTATATGGCGGATTAGAAAATACATTTATTGAAACTGTTTCAACGTTCAGCTTCGGAAGATAGGTGTAATATTGAAATGAAGTAATACCGAACAAGGGGGAGCAGATGGTCAGGTACTACGGCTACTACAGCAACGTGTCGCGAGGGAAAAGATAGGAAAGCGCAGAGGATGACGACATACCATGCATTATTGAATCTGAAGAGGATGCAAAAGCGCACCGGCGAAAATGGGCTAAGTTAATTTAGAAAATATACGAAGTTGATCCCCTCATCTGTCCGAAATGCCAGGGAACCATGCGTATTATTAGCAGCATAGAAGACGGTGAAATTATTAAAGCCATACTGAAACATCTTGGTATCTGGCTTATCAAATCAAACCCCCCTCCCAAAGCCCACGGCCCGCCATCCGTTGAACACGTCATGGATGATCACTCTCAAATTCCCATCAATGACGATCATCTTTATCGAGACCCCGAATATCCGTGGGACATCTCATGGTTATCGGTGCTTCAGTGTTAACTGACAAAGGATGGCTGAATTTTTCAAAGAAAATCGAATGGAATAAATAAATCTGTCCCATTTATTCACATAGGGGATTGTGATTACAAAGGCTTGATCAAGCAAAATGGATACTGTCGAGGGTGGTTTCTCTGGTTTTGTTCAAAAATTATTTTTATGACTGAGGCGGTTGGTTCATGAGTCAGGGTATTTATATGATTAAAAATCGTGCGAACGGCAAAATGTACATTGGATCGTCAAAGAACATTGAGAAGAGGTGGAAGAATCATATAAATCTTCTGCAAAAGGGAGAGCACCATAACAGAGAGTTGCAGATCGACTGGAAAAAGGATGATGGCAGCACTTTAGACTTCATTATTCTAGAGCATGTTTATAATGAATCCGATAAGAGGCTAATGGAACGCGAAAGATATTTTGTTGACAAGTATGATGCTTGGGAAAAAGGATATAATTATGCTGGCATTCTTAATGCCTCATCGTATGATCCCCCAGAATACGTAAAACAAATGTTGAGGAAACCGGTCATTTTCGGTAAAAAGGATCAAAAAGCTTGGGAAATGGAGTACCAAAATAAGATTAGCGAACTTGATTCTATGATAAAAAAAAATCGAATGCGTTGGTTGTTTCATCTTTTCGGTTATGATCCTGAGGAAAGTAAAGAGGTTTTGTTGAAGAGAAAAGAAATAAAGGAATTTAAAAATGCAGAACCTAAGCAGAGGGCAATTGATGATAGATGGAACAAGGTCACTGATTATCTCACAATGAATATAGGCAAAAGAAGCGCAACGAACGTTGTCAAAACTATGATAAATAGTGGAATCTGGAACTTATTCTGTGAAACAGAACCGGATAAAGTAGAATCGAATGTAACTTGGGAAGATTTTATTAAATGTCTCGGAGATAAGAAGCCAGAAACAGAAAGGTTGTGATCCCCAAACATATTTTACTAACTAACAGGTTGGGATTTGCCTGAGGTGATGGAATATGGGAGAGGCGCTCGAAAGGAAAAAAGATCCGGCGGCTTCATGGATTGAATGAAATGGAATGGTGCACCGCTGGAAAAATGAATCAGCACAGCTAAATTGACAATCTGAAAAACCCGAGATGATCGGAATACTACATTTACGCAAAAGGGCTTTTTTCGACAGAATTGTTAGACCCAAAGGAATTAATGACATGGCAAATCCTATCGATGAAAAAATGATGATCGGGACAATTGGGGAATTGTTAGTACAGCTGCGGCTCCTTCAATACAAAATTCAAGCAGCCCCACCAATTAAAGATTCTGGTAATGACCTAGTGGCATTAAAAGGTAGGCAGATTAGGCTTATTCAAGTAAAAACAACCGCCAAAGGCACTTTCCCCAAGTTGCCGGGAAAAAAGAAAATATATGACCTTTTGGCCATAGTTTACCTCCGTGGATATGATCGAACGCTGAAGCTGGATGACACAAAAATCTTCCTTATTCCGAAAGATCATCTTCCGAAGATAAACCGAAACTCATTGGATGACTATAAGTTAGAGAAGGTCGTAAATGAGTATTTTCGAGGGTCTAACCAGCGGTTGCAACGGATTGCCAATAAATCTGGCTCCCGCTGACCCGCAATGTTACTCGATTTCAAATTGTAATTCTCAACATTTCATTAAATTTTGTATGCTTGACTCGTAGGTGTAGACAGCGATTAAGATGATTTGAGGCTTGCAAAAAAAAGAAAATTCAGGCATTTGTATCAAGTCCTTCCTGAAAGAGAGCATACGGCGATTTTAGTAGACTTTCTTTAAATCGATAATGTGTATCACTGTAAACAGCGACAAATCAAAATCATTATGCGATGTCATTATTGTAAGTAGTTAAATTAATATGCATGGGAGGATAGATAAATGGTGGTATCTCTACCTGGAAAAATTACTGACCGGCCCCACGGTCAAAAAGAAGTCCGTCTGAATACTTGGACTGAATTTAACGAGGTCGTCACTGAGTTGCTTGACTACCCTCACTATGTCTTTCGTGGGCATCGCATTAACACTTGGCTTCTAGAGCCCACATTAACAAGAAAACTAAAACAAGATCCCGCCAAGAAAGAAAAAACCACAAAACATTTAGAGCATTTTCGCTATGCAATCCGTGGGAGGCGTGGCCCCAATCCACCTGATTTAAAAGATGACGATGCTTTATGGGCTCTTGGGCAACACAATGGGCTATCCACACCACTATTGGACTGGACAGCATCACCGTACGTGGCACTTTTTTTTGCATTTTCAGAAGAGGATGATACTTCTTCTAAAACAGATACACGCATTGTATGGATGCTAAATAAAAATTCGGTCACCGATAAAAGTGACGAATTAGAAAAATTAGGTAAAACTGAGGAATTGATAACATTTTTCAACCCATTATCTGACGAGAATGCTCGTCTTCTTTCACAATCCGGACTTTTCAGTAAATGCTCGGGCTTTTTTGAGATCAAATCATGGATTGAACAGCATTTCCCCCCTGATCAATCCAAAGTCACACTTGTGCGCATTGAGATTCCGAATGATGATCGAGTAGCATGTCTTAAGTCTCTGGCAAGAATGAATATAAATCATGCTTCTCTTTTTCCCGATCTTTATGGAGCATGTATGAATGCAAACATGAAGCTTGAAATTCCGCAAATATAAAAAGAGTTATGGCACTTGATTAATTGCTTTCAAACCGTAATTCGCAAACAGCAAGTAATTCCAAAATCGTTTACTTGTAGGTGACATCAACGACAACTCTTCCTTGTTCAACGTCCGGACATACCCGTCTCGGCATGAAGCGCCGGCGGCACAGGCAGGGTTGACCCCAGCGTCACCATATCGAGTAAAACATTGATGCTCTCGTTCACGAAAGGAGCATACTGGTTTCGGGCTTTCTGCTTAACCTCAGGAAGCGTCTCCTTCTTCTTGCCGCCGCTTTCCTTCTCCATCTCCTTGCGTAAGTCGGCAAGCCGGATAACACCCTTCTTGCCGACGGCCTCTTTGTTGTTCTTGATGATCTCGGCGAACTTCGCGTCTTTGGTGACCCGGGCCTTGGACCTTGCTGCCAGCTCCGCGAGCATGGGCTGCTCCACAGTTTTCCAGAGCGGCGCGGTGTTTCCCTGGATGCCGAGGAAGGGCGTGATTGCCTGGGCCGGAAGCGGGTAATCCAGCGCCATTTCACCAATATCTTCGAGAATGAACCAGATAGGCAGCTTTACATTCGCTTCGACGCCCATCTTCTGTGTGGAATTGCCGCCGGGCAGGAAATACATCTCCGTGGTGACTGTCATGCCGCCCAGATCCCAGGGCAGGGGCATCAGCACCTGCACGGACCCCTTGCCGAAGGTATGGTCCGACCCGACGATCACAGCACGATGGTAGTCTTTGAGAGCACCCGCCACGATCTCGCTGGCTGATGCGCTCAGGCGGCTCGTCAGTACGACAAGAGGACCCGTGTAGAGCTCGTGGGGGTCTTCCGCGGGGAATGTAATCATATTGCGCTTGTCGCCTTCCGTCCCCGATGCGGCTGAACCATTGGCAAGAATAGTCACCTGCTCGTTGCTGTCCTTGGTCGCCACGATTCCGCCCTTGCCAAGAAAAAGGCCGGCAAGGCGCACCGCCTCCTTGAGCAGGCCTCCCCCGTTGCGTGACAGGTCCAGCATGATTCCATCGACATGCTTACGCCTGGCCTCCGCGAGAAGTTTTTTCACGTCTTCATAACAGGACTTATTCCCCCTCTCGTCACCATAGAAGGAAGGAAGATCTATCACACCGAAGAGGTACTGCCTGCTGCCTACTGTCCTTGTCTCGTAGTAGATCTTGGCCTCCTGCTCCTTGATGTCGACCTTGTCGCGCATGATAGTGATGTCGAAGCGGTACGTGCGTTCCGCCTGCCGCAGAATTGTCAGGGTTACCTGCGTGCCTTTCTTGCCGCGGATCATCTTGATAATGTCGCGCAGGTCCATGTCGATGACATTAACGGGCTTTTCCCCTTCTTGGGCCACGGCGATGATCTTGTCCTTCGGCTTCAGCAGGCCCGAGCGTTCTGCGCCTCCCCCGGGAATCAACTCCTCGATGATGGTGAACCCGTTTTCATTACTGAGAGAGGCGCCGATTCCCTCGAGGGACAGTTGCATCAGAATGCGGAAGTCCTCCATGTTTTCCGGGGACAGGTAGGAACTGTGGGGGTCCAGAGCCAGGGCAAAGGCCTTGGCTGCGCTCGTAATGAGCTTTTCGGGATTATGCTCGACCACCCGCATCGTCTGTAGCTCATACTTGTGAATCTGCTGCTTTTTAGCTTCCGCCAAATCGACACCTGCCAGCAGGGCGTTTTCGATCTGGAATTGCACGACCTTTCTCAGGAGCTCCTGCTTTTCCACCTCCGTCTTTACATAGGGGCGCTTGTCTACGTTGATGTTCAGCTCCACCGTCTCGTCGATTCGGTAGTCTGGCCCCAGAATCTTTTTGACAATGGCCTCGTTCTCACGAACCCGCTCGACGAGCACGTTGTAAACCTGCTGCAGCGTTGCACAGTCGCCCGCTTTCATGCTTACAAACCAGTCTTGCAGAACTGGCCTCCACCTTTCCAAATCGGACTCATATAGCAGCGTTTTAGAGGGATCAAGACTCTTGATCATTTGGTCGACAGCGTGAGTCCTGATCTCCCCGGTCATATTCTTCATCGCGTAGTGGTTGGCTAGGAACCCTTCCATCAGCATGGACAGGCGGTTGCAGGTAAGGTTTTCGGCCAGTGAGGAAACGGGTAACAGCAGGAGCAACAACAGAAGCAGCAGCTTCCGGAAACAGAACCTTCCCTTGCTGCTGAAGCGGCTACGGTGATTGTCTCCAGGGGCGCTTCCTGAGATGTTTTCGACTCTTCTATCGCACATGCTCATGCTCTCTGTTCTTCCCGCCGCACCGGGTCATGGCTGTCCATCCTTTTGCTCTGTATGATAAATCGTGCGATTGTGACATTAGAAGGGCAGAGTGGTTCTGTCAAGGGAAAAGGGAAATTGCATGCGGTTGGAGTTGAGTATGGCAAATACAAAGCTAGAGTTAGGATGATTTGACCAAGCCCTTGAATGCTGGCTGAAATGCGCACACGCTGACAGACAATTCTTCTAACCACTTGGGGTCATTTGTTTCTTCCTGAAGTCAATATTTGACATGCCCCATAGGAATGTGTAGAGTTCGTATCGTAATCTTCAAAATTTTAGAGATGTTTGAGGAAATTGTCAGACATCTATTGATGATCAACTAAACTTGTATTTTGCGGAAACCATATAATCAGTAGTTAGATGCGCGGGGGAGGCATTTATGGTTGACGATAAAGAAACGTGGAAGGAGCTAAACCAAAGATCAAGGTGGTATTCATCTCAACTGTGGTACGTGCCGTTCGCCTATATTGGCATCGTCGGGCTGGGAGTCGAAAAACTTCATAACCTCCCCCACCCGTTGGGGAACCTCGCTTATCTCATGCTGGCGCTCTTTTCTCTTGCTGTCTTCGTTCACGTATCTTCCCTCAAGTTCTATGAGAGACGCGCTGTCCTAAACATGCAGAAGCTCGAAAACCCCGTAGTTTCTGGAGGTGGAGCATCGTGGTATATGAGCTTCGCGTCCTATATGAAGCTCATGCTGATGGTTGGAAGCTACGCTTTCGCTTGGTCAGCATTGACCAATTCAGGATTGCCAATCGTCGCAGAGTGCGCTCTGAGGATTGCGGGTATCACGGCACTTTCGCTGGCGTTCGCATTAGTGTGGTCAAGAGACAGGGATCGGAATATTGAGGTCATTGCAGAGATTCGAAAGAATATGGATTGCTAAAGCATGTAATGGGGGGCAATATGAAACGATTATTGATCTTATTGGCATTGAGTTTATTAATTTTAATATCGGCATGTGCAAGTCGGATAACAACAACGCAGCCCACAACGCCGTCCGTTCATTACATCCCAATTCAGTATGAGGTCACTTATGCTCAAGGGGTAAACGCACCAGACAACTTACTCCCTCTGATAAAAAAGAAAATACAGGAATATCTTGATGATAAAGGATGGTGGGAGACAGATTCAAAGTCGGTAAGACTCTCCATCAAGATCACGAAAGTTGAAACGGCATCGGCTGCCGCAACCGTTTTCATAGGGCCTTTAGCTCCTCCCGGAAAGATATCCGGTGAAGTGGTTATTTATTATGAAGATAAAATTGTAGGTCAATACACGATAGATTCAAGTTATCGAACAGTTTCGGGTGTGGCATTGTTTTCTGATTTAGATGACAGAATCGCGGGAAAGTTTGTCAGCGAAGTTATGTATGCGGTAAGACAATAATGTCCCTATAAATCCTCTGTAAATCATGCCAGACAAGAAAAAAAGGATGCCTCCCTGCTCTGACTATGGATCTGATGAAACCATAGTAGAACACATAGTTTAATTGGTAATCCTCACCTCAATCCCAAATCGAAAACCGTTAACTTGTAGGTGAAGTCAGTCAATGCTCAATTCAACAGATTATCAACTCAAAAGTACGCATGAACCTGATGAACCCGGCATTTCTCTATCATTGTAGGGTATTAATGTGCAGACTCTATGTACTCGACTGTTTTTTCGGCGAGGGTTTTCATGACATATTCAAATTTATCCTCGTCCCTGTCGAGCAAGGTCATCCTGAAGCCGGGGACGGATGTAAAGAAAGACGTCAGCGGCACAACGCAAATCCCTGTGGAACCTAAAAGGTAATAAACAAACCGTTTATCAAACTCAATCCTTTCAGACGTCAGCTTTTCAACATACCTCTTGATATCAGGCTGTTCAATAGGCAGCTTCTGCCTGTCATTGAGTGATGCCTCGTTAAAAACCACCGACATGTAGAATGCACCGTTACTCCTGTTCACAATGAGATAGGGAACATCCTTGAGACTATTGTATGCGATGTTGGAAAGTCTTTCGTAATGGCGGATACGATCATCCAGGTATTTCTGATACTCCGGATGGGTCATGATTTTCGGAATCGCCATCTGCGGCAATGTCGTGGAACAGACCTCCGACATCTTCTGGTTCACTATGGTATCGATGTAGTCCTTGAACTTCTCGTCTTTATGAATATTATACACTTCCATCCAGCCGCACCGCGAGCCGGGCCAGGGGAACTCTTTGGAGATGCCCTTCATGCTGATGCCGGGCACATCTTCGATGATATCTGCCAGGTTCACCGTTTTTTTCCCGTTGTAGACGATATTGATATACGTCTCATCAAAAATCAGGAAGAGGTTATACTCCTTGGCAATATCCACAATCTGTTTGAGTGTCTCCGGAGAATGCACAAAACCGGTGGGATTGTCCGGATTGATAACCAGAATACCGACGATTGCTTTGTGGCTTCGCACTTTCTGTTCGAGTTCACGGATATCCGGAGACCAGTCCCGATACGGATTCATCCGGTAGGTATTCGGCGGGAAGGAGGCGTGGAGAACTTCCGCCAGGAGATGGGTTGAATACGTCGGTTCAGGCATGATGATCCGTGCATCCACACGGATGGAACTATAAGCACGGGCGATCGCATCACCTAAACCGTTAAAAAATACGATATCGTCAGCGGTTATCTGCACGTTTCCCTTTTTATTCACGCGATCTGCGAGGAATTCACGGGTTTCGTCCACGCCTTTGGTGGGACAATATCCGTAGGAATGGTCGTCCCTGAGAATTTCAATGAGAACCTCTTTCATCCAGTCAGGTATTTTTTCACCTTTATGAATGGGGTCGCCAATATTTTCCCAGGTTACTTCTATGCCATACTCTTTTAGCTTGTTGGCCACATTGACGATCTGTCGTATTTCATACACCAGACCACTGCCGCCTTTCGCAATATCGAATCTCATACACACCTCATTGGCACTTTAAAAGCTAATATACATTTTTGTATAATACAGTTCATATAAAATAGCCAATATTTTTTGATTGTAAGGCTCTCATGAATGTTGATGCCAGGTATATTTACTCATACCTCAGGGCATCTATGGGGTTGAGAAGAGAGGCTTTGTAGGCGGGGTAAAATCCAAAGAATATTCCCACGAGTCCGGAAAAGCCGAACGCCATAAATATGGAGAGCAGTGAAACGATGGTGGACCAGCCGGCAAATGCTGCAATAATTTTTGAGCCGGTAACACCGGCGATAATTCCGATGATCCCGCCGATCAGAGAAAGGGTGAGCGCCTCAATGATGAATTGCAGCCTGATATCCCAGGTTTTGGCGCCGACGGACATCCTGATTCCGATTTCTCTTGTCCGTTCCGTCACCGAGACCAGCATGATGTTCATGATCCCGATGCCGCCGACCAGAAGCGATACCGAGGCAATGGCGCCCAGAAGAAGGGTCATCACCTTTGTCGACTGCTCTGCCACCTGCATAATCTGGGTCAGGTTGCGTACTGTAAAGTCATTATCCTTTTTCGGACCGATATGGTGCCTCTGCCGAAGCAATTCGATGATCTGTTTCTCCGCCGCATTCAGATCCTCCGAGCTTTTTGCCTTCACCATAATGGTACGGACCATACCGGGGAAAGTGGTCCCGAATATCTTTTTCTGTGCCGTGGTAACGGGGATGTAAATAGTATCATCCTGATCCTGCCCCTGCGGGGACTGACCCTTCCGATCCAGGACACCAATCACCGTAAAGGGGACCTTTTTTATCCTGATGACCTGGCCTACCGGGTCTATGCTTCCAAAGAGATTCTCCATAACAGTCATCCCCAGGAGACAGACCTTTGTGGCGCTCCTTACATCCTGCTCCGTGAAGGGCCTCCCTGAAGCAAGCGGCCAGTCTCTGATGTTCAGCATACCCGGTGTGGTCCCGTAAACACCTGTCGACCAGTTCTGATTGCTGTAGACAACCTGGGCGGCGCCGTTGAGGACGGGCGCCACATCTTGAACAGCCGAGCATTCCTTGAGGATGGCATCGGCATCGTCCTTGGTAAGGGTGGGCTGGCCGCCCGATCCCATTCTCAGACCGCCCGATGTTGTACTTCCCGGAAGGATAATGATGAGGTTGCTCCCGATGCTCGCAATCTGCTGTGATATTCTCTCGCTCGCCCCTGTGCCGACGGCAAGCATGGCAATGACTGCGCCCACGCCGATGATAATCCCGAGCATGGTAAGCGCCGAGCGCATCTTGTTGACCCTGAGTGCACGGAGGGAGATTTTTAATGTCGACGGAATGTTGATCATATTTTTTACCCGGTCATGATACCTTTTTCTTCGACAGGCTCTTTTCTTTCGTCGCTGACGACCCGTCCATCGAGGAAACGGATGGTTCGCCGACTATAGGTTGCGATATCCGGTTCATGGGTGACGAGGACGATTGTAATATGCGATTCCTGATTCAGCCTGACCAGGAGCTCCATGATCTCAATGCTTGTCTTTGTATCCAGGTTTCCCGTCGGCTCATCGGCAAGGATAAGGGGTGCGTCATTTACCAGTGCCCTGGCAATGGCAACCCGCTGCTGCTGCCCGCCGGAGAGCTGATTAGGGTTGTGATGTTCTCTCCCCTCCAGTCCCAGGGTTTTCAGGGCTTCCAGGGAGCGTTTTTTTCTTTCGCCGTGCGAAACATTATTATACAGCATTGGCAGCTCCACATTTTCAAGCGCCGACGTTCTTGGAAGAAGGTTGAACCCCTGGAAAACGAAACCGATCTTCGCGTTTCTGATAGACGCCAGTTCATCACGATTGAGACTGCCGACATCAATCCCATCAAGCAGGTATTGACCCTTCGTTGGTTGGTCAAGGCACCCTACGACATTCATGAAGGTCGATTTTCCGGAACCCGACGGACCCATAATGGCGACAAACTCTCCCTGTTCAATCTTCACGGACACCCCATCGAGGGCATGGACGGCAGTCTCGCCCAATTCATAAATTTTATATAGATCCGCTGTCTCAATCAGTGCCATTTTATCGTATAAATCCCGGACCGGCCGGCGGTGTGTTACCCTTTTTCCCGCCGCCTGTTTCTTCCACAATTATTTCATTACTCTCTTTCAAATTATCGGAAATGATTTCGGTATAATTCCCGTCACTGATACCTAAGGCCACACTGATTCGTTTTGGCTTTCTGTTTTCCAGAACCCATACACCGGGTCCCTTCTGGGCAAGTGCTTCCTTTCCTCTTTCAGCTCCTTTTTCAGCGGGCCTGAACCTCAGGGCCGCATTGGGTATTCTGAGAACCCCCTTTTTATCCGCCAGTATAATCGAGACATTAGCCGTCATCCCCGGCTTCAGTTTGAGATCGGGGTTGTCTACCTTGACCACCACGTCGTAGGTTACCACATTCTGAACGGTGGTAGGAGCGCTTCGGACCTCAGAAACCTTTCCTTTAAAAGTTATATCGGCGTATGCATCAACGGTAAACTCCACGGGCTGATCAACCTTGATTTTGCCGATATCCGCCTCGTCGACATTGGTGTCGATCTGCATCTTTGTAAGATCCTGGGCGATATTAAAGAGAGTCGGCGTTTGGAAACTTGCGGCTACTGTTTGGCCGACATCCACGTTTCTTGATATGACCGTCCCGTCCACAGGTGAGACGATCTTTGCGTACCTCAAGTTGATCTCCGCAAAATCGAGGGCTGCCTTTGCCTGCTCAGCTTGGGCTTTCGAGGCTGAAAGCTGGGCTACAGCCGATTGATGATTTGTTTCCGAAGTATCAAGGTCGCTCCTTGCAATGAAATTCCTGGCAAAAAGGACCCTGTTTCTTTCCATGATTCTCTTTGCATCAAGGCGGGCAGCCTCTGACTTCTGTACGTTTGCCTTCGCCAGGAGAACATTGGCCCTTGCCTGTTCGACCTGAGCCTGAAATGTTGCAGGATCTATCTGGGCCAGAATCTGGCCCTTTTTAACAGGAGAATTGAAATCGACGTAAAGGGTCTTGATCGTTCCCGAAACCTGTGTCCCGACGAGGACCGTTACGACGGCATTCATCGTCCCTGTCGCAGTCACCGTTGCCTTAATATCTCCTTTTCCCACCTTTTCCGTTCTGAATTTCGGGCCATTTTCTTTATTGTTAAAAAAGAAAAACGCGCCTGCTGCCAGTATTATAAGGACGATGGTGATACCAATGATGATTTTCTTTTTCATTTTCCTTCTCTTGCGCACCCTTTCTTATTTCTCGCCCATGGCTTTCTCCATGCTTGCCTGAGCGACCTTATAGTCATAAAGCGCAGCAATATAGGCTGTTTTCACGTTGGAGTGTGATACAAGGGCATCGGTGACCTCTATAGGACTGCCCACACCGGAGGCATACCTCCCATTGGCAAGCTCAATGTTTTCCGTTGCCTGCCGCACCGCGAGTTCGGCAGTGGAAATACTCTCACTTGCCTGCTGTAAATTCAGGTATGCCTGCTCCACATCGAGGTGGATTGCCTGCCTCAGAGACTCTTCATTGGCCCTCAGAATGTCCAGATTTGCCCTGGCTTCCTCTACCTGGTATTTTGTTGAAAGACCACTGAAAAGGGGAAACGTGAGTGTCGCCCCAACGTTCCATCCTCTATCAAGGGGAAACTCTTCCCCGCCGAAGCCATAGCCCGCATTACCTGATAACGTCGGATAGTAGCCTTTTTTTTGCAGTTCAATAGTTTTTTCCGAAGCTTCCTTTTTTGTAATGATAGACTGGAGGTCGGGTCGGCCGGCATAGGCCTGTTTCAGGGCATCATTGAAAGACATTTGATACTTCTGGAAGCCAAAGTCGTCGACTATGTTGTACTCCGGCGCCTCCGGAATACCGATTGCGTTGTTAAGATTCACTCTTGCGATTCGGTGAGCGTTTTCCCCTTTGATGAGATTCAGTTTCGCATTACTTAAATCGACCTCTGCCTTTGTCACATCAAATTTCGGCTTCGTACCTACCTCAAAAAAACCCTTTGCCTGGTCTAAATGCTGCTGGAACTGCTGAACCGTTTCTATAGCGACATCCCGGTTCCTTTTCGCCTGCAAAACAGTAAAATATGTTTGTTTAACACCGAAAACGATCTGACTTGAAACATTTTCAAGATCCCTTCGGGATGAATCGAGGTTCAGATTCTGAATCTTTACCTGGGTTGATGTCTTTTCAAAATCATAGATGTTCTGGCTCAGCGTCACGTTACTCTGATATTGGTCATAGGCATCACTTCCCCCGGAAAGGCGGGGCGAGACAGTAGCGTTTTTGCTGTAAATTCTGCTGTAATTGGATGACCAGTTGATCTGCGGGTAATAATTCGCTTTTGCTTGACCGATCCTGCTCTGGTAAATATTTACGCTCCCCATCGCTGCAACGATATTTGGCTGTTTTTTGAGGGATATTTCAATACATTGTCGGAGGTCGAGTGTATCGCCTTTTTTTATGAGTTCCTCTGCACCTGCGTTGAGAGGTACTATCAATACTATGGAAAGCAAGAAAAAAATGATTTTTTGCATATAACCAATCTATACTTCTATCTTTTCGATGAAAGATTTTAAGGCTTCAATAAATTTTGCCGTACCTTATCATCAAAATATCAAAAATATAATTTATTTCTGTCAATCATGTCATGGCGATATTATTTTCATCAGAACAGCAATTACCATACCAGTCGCCTCAATGGCGATGTAACGATTTGATATTATATGGTTATTTAAAAGCACATGGATATTGTATGATCTTTAACACCTCTTTTATCAGCGCTCATTATTCAGAGAGAATGTTTTATAAACAGCGCCCCTTGGGTATTGGCGGATGGCGCCTGTTAGATAGAAACCTCAGTCTATCAGGTCCATTTCTTATTTCATATTTTTGGTTCATCCGGTTGATGCGTACTTCCTGAAGGTGACGTTTGACAAAGCTTGTGGAAAGGTGTAGATTTCCACTGCAAATCCTCAATATTTTGAAATCGTTTTGGGGGATAAAACCTAGTACAGTGTTCCCAGATTCGCCTATCACGATCTTACCTATATGAGACTTTATTATATGAATAATAGGCTAAAAGGGAGACTCAATGTCGCACAAAAATGAACCAGCGCATGATCTCAACAGTCAAAAAGATCAATTCGTAAAATATCTTGATAGCGAAATAATATATTTAGATAAAACATTAATGCGCCCAGGCTGGACGAAATGGGCAATTATCGGGAGTATTGCAACTGTAATATGGATTATCATCAACCGACTGGATGCTGGTAAATACTTAATTGGGAATATCGTTATAATTACTGTCTCAATTTCCCTATGTATAGATATATACCAAATTATCAAAATATTCGTGCCAAAGATCAATTTACCTTTACATGAAAAGAGGTTTAGCTTTTCGACTTATGTATTAGGAAGTAACAGGGCATATTTAACACTGCATCTCATGCGTGCTTCACTAGTAATCATAATAATTTATTTAATGAGTAATATCCCTTCACAGATAACAAAATACTCCATCTATATCTCCAATATCATGCAAGGTACGGCGATACTTTCCCTTATCTTATGCAGCTTTTTCATGCTCCCCATGCCACTATACGAATCAAAAAATATGCGTTCTAAGAGTATAAATTTTATCTTATTAGTGATGTTATTATGTTCAATTGTAGGTCTTTGGGGATTAATAGAACTCCTTAGAGTAAGTCGAGATAGTATATCAATAGAGGACATCCAAATTCCCTTTCTTGTTTACGCTATATACTATCTGTTTATGTTGTTGACTTACTGTAGCCAAGAATATCCTCTTATAAATAAATTAGTTAATATTAAGAGGTTCCTTGTTTTTAATAAGATTTCTTTGGAAGATGCGAGAAAACAAGCTGAAATAGCAATTACCGGGCTAAAAATATCAGAGATATTTCAGGATATAATAAATGAAATAATATCAGACTTCCAACTATTCAATGAATGCGTTGACAAGCTATCTATGAAATTTGAAACATCAAACGATCTTCTAAGTGAGCCAGAAACAGATGTGAAAATAAGAAACTTAGATATTGTTAAGACAAGCGCAACTGACTACGAAGCAAAAACATTAATGAAAAATGCGGATAGGCTAATAGATGATATATCGATAAAGGTGAAAAAATTTCACTTCACAACAGACTTTGTGGTAGGTGTTGACAAAAACATGAGTAATGACATCAATAATGTGCTAAATCAAATAACGGAGATAATGGAAGTATCGGGGCTTAGATTTAAGCAATTAAAACAGAAAATCGAAGATTTCTATAAAGTACTGGAAGAAACGGAACAAGGTTCCTCCCATACAAGAGAGCAATAGGTAACGTCCACGTTCTTGTCATATCGAATGTTTTAAAAGGCATTCCTTACCTTTTAAGGATTGAGTAGCTTGCGGACTTGTAGGTGAAGTCAGTCAAGGCTCAATTCAACAGATTATCAACTCAAAAGTGCGCATCAACCGGATGAACCATATTTTTATTGACATAATAAATATATCAACGCAATATCCCTGATATGATTGTGACAAAGAAAGCAGAGAAAAATGCCGAACCTGTCTCTTAAACCGACCCACAAAGTTATCAAGACCTATTACAGCGCTATTTCAAATCTGACACAACTCGATCTATTATCTGAAGGAGCCGTTGCTCCGGCTTTTGCCGCTCTCCTCCGGCATTGCGCTCACCAGTTTCAATGGACATTGGCCGAGCAGTTCACCCTCAGACGAGAGAAGAAGACCATCCGCGTGGATGGCGCCCTGATCGACGCCTTTAAGCTGATTCACGGTGTCTGGGAGGCAAAGGACACCACCGATGACCTTGAGAAGGAAATCGCGAAGAAATTCAGGACGGGCTACCCGAAGGACAACATCCTTTTCCAGGCCCCTGAGCGTATCATTCTCTATCAGAACAGCCAGGAGGTCTTCAACGCCTCCATCACGAGGCCGGAAAAGCTCATAGAGGCTATCCAGACTTTCTTTTCCTGGCAGCCCCCGGCGTATGAGGCCTGGGAGCGGGCTGTCGAGGAGTTTAAACTGAAAGTGCCGGAACTGGGGGCGGGGCTTCTCAAACTGATCGAAAAGGAACGGATCAATAACCAGCCCTTCCTCCGGGCCTTTAACACCTTCGCCGCCCTGTGCCGTCAGACCCTCAACCCGAATCTTTCCGATCAGGCTGTAGAAGAGATGCTCATCCAGCACCTCCTGACAGAACGTATCTTCCGGAAGGTCTTTGACACCCCCGATTTTGTGGAGCGCAACATCATCGCCCATGAGATCGAAAAGGTCATCCAGACCCTGACCTCGGCCTATTTCAACCGGAAGGAGTTTCTGAAATCACTCGATCATTTCTATGGGGCCATCGAATCGGCCGCCACCACCATCGACGACTTCTCGCAGAAGCAGGCTTTTCTTAATACGGTTTACGAGAAGTTCTTCCAGGGCTTTTCCGTCAAGGTAGCGGACACCCACGGCATCGTCTACACCCCCCAGCCCGTTGTGGATTTCATGGTCCAATCCGTTCAGGATATCCTCAAAAAGGAATTCGGACGCTCCCTCTCTGATCCCGGAGTACACATCCTCGATCCCTTCGTGGGAACGGGGAATTTCATCCTGCGGATCATGCGGGAGATCAGGCGGAGCCGGCTAACCCACAAATACGCTTCCGAAATTCACTGCAACGAGGTGATGCTGCTGCCCTACTACATCGCCGCCATGAACATCGAGCACGCCTTGTACGAACTCACGGGAACCTATCAGCCATTTCCCGGCCTGTGCCTGGTCGACACCTTCGAGCTGGCGGAGGCGAAACAGAGCGAGATTTTCACAGAGGAGAATACTGAGCGCATCCTGGCCCAGCAGGCGGCGCCCATCTTCGTCATCATCAGCAATCCGCCCTATAACGCCGGGCAGGTCAATGAAAACGACAACAACAAGAACCGGAAATACAGGGTCATGGATAAACGGGTTGCCGACACCTATGCGAAAGGCTCCAAAGCCACAAACAAGAACGCCCTTTCCGACGTCTATGTCAAGGCCATCCGCTGGGCGTCCGACCGGATCGGCGACGAAGGGATCGTGGCCTTCATTACAAACAACAGCTTCATCGAGGGGATCGCTTTTGACGGGATGCGGAAACACCTGGCGCAGGATTTCGACGCCATCTACGTCCTCGACCTGGGAGGTAATGTTCGGAAAAACCCAAAACTCTCCGGCTCGATGCATAATGTCTTCGGCATTCAGGTGGGCGTAAGCATCAACCTGTTTGTGAGAAAGGGCAACACGCTGCCGGGAAGTATAAAAATTCATTATTCCCGACTGGATGAATACTGGCGGAAAGAACAGAAATACGACTTCCTGGATCAGAAACAGCAGCGGATGAATATCGAATGGCAGGAAATTACACCCGACAAAAACCATACCTGGCTCACCGCCGGTCTGGACAACGCCTTCGGGACGTTTCTGCCGATGGGGTCAAAGGGATCGAAGACAGACACTGAACATGCGGTAATTTTTGAAATTCACGGCAGCGGCGTAAAGACGAACCGCGACACCTGGGCATATCATTTCCGGCGGGATGAACTGGCCCAGAATATCGCACGGATGATCGAAACCTATAACGACCACGTCGCCCGCTGGGGCCGTCTGACAACGAAACCCAACGTCGATGATTTTGTAAACAATGACGAACGGAAGATCAGTTGGAGCAGGGACCTTAAACTGGATTTGAAACGGGGCCGTTTTGCCGAATTCAACGAGGACAAAATCCGCCACTCTCTCTATCGCCCCTTTGTTAAACAACATCTTTTCTTCGACCGCATCTTGAATGAAGAGGTTTACCAGATGCCCGCCATTTTCCCCGACTCTGCTACGGAAAAAGAGAACCGTATCATCTGCGTCAGTGGCATCGGCAGTACCAAACCGTTTCAGACATTAATGACATGCAAGATCCCTTCTCTCGACTTTCTTGAAAAGACACAGTGTTTTCCTTTCTACACATACAATGAAGACGGGACAAACCGAAGAGAGAACATCACGGACGGAGCACTGGCGCAATTCAGGGAACAGTACGGCGATGCGGCCTTAACGAAATGGGACATCTTCCACTATATCTACGCCCTGCTCCACCATCCGGCATACCGGGAGACCTACGCCGCCAATCTCCGGCGGGAACTGCCCCGCATCCCCTTCGCCCCGGACTTCCGGGATTTTGCCAGGGCAGGGGCAAAACTGGCGGACCTTCATATCCATTACGAAGACCGGCCTGAACATCCCCTCCGGTGGATCGAAAACCCCGACGCCCCCATGACCTATCGTGTCGAAAAGATGAAACTCACGAAAGACAAGACCGCCGTTATCGTCAATGATTTTCTGACGTTGAGCGGTATTCCGCCCGCCGCCTCCGAATACCGCCTCGGCAACCGCTCCGCCCTGGAATGGATCATCGATCAGTACCAGGTCAGCACCGATCCCCGCAGCGGCATCGACAACGATCCCAACCGCCCCGACGACTCCCAGTACATCATCCGTCTCATCGGCAAGATCGTCACCGTCAGCCTGGAAACGGTGCACCTTGTCAAAACTATGCCAGCATTGACACCTTAAAATGGAGAACAAGAAATGAAATCCCATCCAGATTATGGTCGAAAGGCTGTTCTGATCGATGGCTGCCGTATCCCCTTCCTGAGGGCCGGGACAGGGTACAGAGACCTCATGTCCTACGACCTGGGAAGACTTGCCATAAGCGCTCTCGTCAAACGAACCCGGATCGAACCGGAAAAGATCGACCGGGTTATCATGGGATGCGTGATTGCCAATCTTGCAACGACCAACGTCGCACGGGAGGCCGCCCTGGGCGCAGGTCTTCCCGTTAGCATTCCTGCCTTTACCGTGACGCTCGCCTGTGTTTCCGCCAATGTGGCAATCACGACCGGCGTAGATCTTATCCGCACGGGTCAGGCCGACGTGGTGATTGCCGGGGGAACGGAAAGCATGTCCGATATTCCCATCTGTTACCGAAAGCCCTTTAGACGGAAACTCATGGAGGCTCAGAAATACAAAGGGATGAAGGATTACCTGGAATTCCCCAAAGGGCTCGGTTTTAAAGACCTCCTGCCGGAAATCCCTGCCATTGCCGAGTTTTCTACGGGGCGCTCGATGGGAGAGGACTGTGACCGTCTTGCCGCCCGCCTGCAGATCAGCCGGGAGGAGCAGGATCGTTATGCCGTCCGTTCTCACTTAGCCGCTGCACGTGCAACGGTCGAAGGCATCCTGCGCTCTGAAATAGAACCCGTCCGGGTGCCTCCGGATTTTCAGCCCATAGATAAAGACAATGGCTTCAGGGGTGACACCTCCTTCGAAAAGATGAGCAGCCTGAAACCGGCCTTCGTGAAAAAGTACGGAACGGTAACGCCCGGGAATTCCTCTTTTCTCACCGATGGGGCCGCCGCTGTTCTGCTTATGGCAGAGGACGTCGCCCTGTCGCTTGGGTTTACCCCCAAGGCCGCGATCCGCGCATATGCTTACACGGCCCAGGACCCTTATGAAGAACTTCTTTTAGGACCTGCCTACGCGACACCGAAAGTCTTAGAATTGGCCGGACTCACACTCCAGAATATAGATATCTTTGAATTTCATGAGGCATTTGCCGGACAGATCCTGGCGAATTTGAAATGCCTTGCCTCGGATGATTTCTCCCGTGATAAACTTGGCCGTTCTGAAAAAGTTGGGGAGGTCCCCCTGGAAAAATTCAACACCCTGGGCGGTTCCCTGTCCCTGGGGCACCCCTTCGGGGCTACAGGAGCCAGATTGGTAACGACGGCAGCCAATCGTCTCATCCGGGAAGACGGGACATTCGCCCTCATCGCTTCCTGTGCCGCAGGGGCTACAGGAAACGCAATTATTTTGGAACGCTGGAAGTAGAAAACTTGCTAATTAAACTCCCCCTTTTGTAAAGGGGGATGCAGGGGGATTTTACGTGGCTGAACAAATCCCCCCAGCCCCCCTTTATTAAGGGGGGATTAGCAACAAATTCTATTTTCATAATTAATGACAAAAGTGACAATGGAGGCGGCAATGCCCGACACACAGATCGAGAAAGAAAACGGTGTGGCAATAGTCTGGTTGGATCAGCCGGGCGAGAAGGTCAATACAATATCCCTCGACCTCGTGGATACATTCACAACAATCCTTAACAATCTCGAAGATGACGAGACAGTCAAAGGGGTCGTCCTGATCAGCCGGAAACCGGACAACTTCATCGCCGGTGCAGACATCGAAAAATTCAAAGATATGAAAAGTCCTGAAGAAGCAGAAATGCTGAGCCGTCAGGGGCATGTCCTTTTGAACCGGATGGCGGCTTTTCCCAAACCTATTGTGGCAGCCCTTCACGGGGCAACCCTCGGGGGTGGCCTCGAAGTGGCCCTGGCCTGCCATTACCGCATCGCCAGTGATGATCCAAAGACGGTTCTTGCCCTGCCGGAAGTAAAGTTGGGGCTCCTCCCCGGCGGAGGGGGTACCCAGCGTCTCCCGCGCCTTATCGGATTACAGGCCGCTCTTGATATGATGCTCACGGGGAAAAATATCTACCCCCAACAGGCGAAGAAAATGGGGCTTGTGGACGATCTCATCCATCCTTATGGCCTTCTCCAGGCGGCAAAAAAGGTCGCCCTCGAACTTGCCGATCACCCTCCGGAGCGCAAAAAAAGACAACCCTTCCTGGCTAAACTATTGGAAAGCACATCCTTCAGCCGAAACGTCGTTTACAAAAAGGCAAAGGAGCTGGTTCAAAAACAGACGTGGGGAAACTATCCTGCCCCCTTCAAAATTATTGAATGTGTACAAGCGGGAATGGAAAAAGGTCTGGAAGCAGGGCTCGAAGCGGAAACAAAAAAATTTGGCGAGCTCATGGTAAGCCCACAGTCCCGGGAGCTGGTGCAGATATTTTTGAGCATGACGGCCCTGAAAAAGAATCCCCTTAAAGATCGGGTACGTCCAGTCAAGAAAATCGGCATTCTGGGAGCAGGACTCATGGGATCGGGGATCGCTAATATAAGCGTCACAAACGGTATGGAGGTTCTTCTCAAGGACATCAGTTACGAGGCCGTCGGGCAGGGAGAAAAGGCGATCTGGCAGGATATGGACGGCAAGGTAAAAAAGAAAGCTCTTTCACCCTTCCAGCGGGACCTTACCTTAAGCCGGATTACGGGAACCGTTGACTATCGAGATTTCGAAAGGGCGGATCTCATCATCGAGGCGGTTTTCGAGGACCTGGATATCAAGAGGAGCATTCTCGCGGAGACAGAAGCTGTTACAAGAGAGGATGCGATCTTTGCCAGCAATACCTCCTCGCTTCCCATCGGGAGCATTGCCGCGGCAGCGAAACGCCCTGAACAGGTCATCGGGATGCACTACTTTTCACCCGTTCCCAGGATGCCGCTCCTGGAGATCATCGTCACGGAAAAAACGGCGGACTGGGTCAGGGCGACGGCGCTTGACGTGGGCATCCGGCAGGGAAAGACGGTCATCGTCGTGAACGACGGGCCCGGTTTTTACACAACACGCATCCTGGCGCCCCTTTTGAACGAAGCTTTAGAGCTTCTTGATGAAGGCGGCGACATTAAAGAAATCGACAGGGCAATGCGCCAGTTCGGTTATCCCGTCGGACCCATCGCGCTTTTGGATGAGGTCGGAATTGATGTGGGAGCGCATGTTTCAAATGTCCTGAGCCCGCTCTTCATTGCCAGAGGCGGTACACCGAATACAGCCATGGCAAGGCTCTTTGCAGCCGGCTACAAAGGACGGAAAAACAACCGGGGATTTTATCTCTACGGTAATCCGGCAAGCAGGAAAAAGAAGGAAGTTAACGAAGAGATCTATTCCTTCTTCGGTGGACCGAAGCGGAGAAAGTTCGACTTGCCGATGATCCAGAACCGCTTATCCCTCGTCATGGTAAATGAGGCGGCCCTCTGTCTTCAGGAAGGTATCCTGCAATCACCGCGGGATGGCGATATCGGCGCCGTTTTCGGGCTGGGCTTTCCCCCTTTTCTCGGGGGACCTTTCCGTTTTATAGACAGCCTGGGGCTCCCGAAGATTCTTTCCCTTCTTGAGAAACTGGAACGGCAATGCGGACAGAGATTTACCCCGGCGCAGATACTCCGTGACCGCGAGGCAAAGAATCAGCATTTCTATGCGTAAAGCTACCGGGTGATAACGATTTGGAAGTTGAGGTCCCTATGACATTCAAAAATTTTAATCAGGTTCTCTTGAATAGCTTTTCCCGGTATGCCCAGGCCCCGGCTTTAATGTTCAAATCCGTAGGATATTACCGGACCATATCCTACGGTGAATTCAAAGACATCTGTTTTCGCGTGGCTTCCGGCTTGATGAAGAAGGGCCTCCAGCCCGGCGACCGGATAGCCATCTTTTCACAAAACCGCCCGGAATGGGCCGAGGCCGATACGGGGGCGCTTTTAGCCGGCGCCGTCAATTCGGCAATTTACGCCTCTTCTCTCTCCGACGAAGCCGCATTTATCATTCAAAACCTGGACGCTTCCTTCCTCTTTGTAGAGGATAATCTCCAGCTCGAAAAAATCCTTGCCGTCAGGGATACAATTCCCAGCGTCAAAAATGTCTTTGTTTTTACCGAACCCTTCTCCGGGAGCCATTCTTCCTGGGTTTTACCCTTTTCAGAGCTTCTGCAGGAAGAGCCTTCACCGGAAGCGATTGCAAGAATCCATGGACTCGCCGAACATATCAGAGGCGAAGACACCATGTGCATTATCTATACAAGCGGAACAACCGGAAACCCGAAGGGTGTCGTCCTCACCCACAATAATTACATCAAAACAATCGAAATACTCATTGAGCATGTACAGGATACCGGCAAACTGAAACGCAACATCAGTTTTCTTCCCCTTGCCCATGCCTTTGAGCGTTTTGCCGGTTATTACATGCTTCTCTCCATGGGAATTTGTATCGCCTACGCTGAAAGTCTCGATAAACTTCTTGAAAATTTCCGGGAGGTTAAGCCTAATTTCTTCGTTGCCGTTCCCCGTGTCTTTGAAAAGATTCATGCCAGGATCACCCAGGGCGTCCGATCAGCCTCTCCTGTCAGAAAGGCAATTTTCTTCTGGGCTCTGGGTATAGGAAAAAAAGTGGGGCGCTCCAAAATGCTCGGGCATCCTCTCCCATGGTATCTTACAATATGCCATCGCCTGGCAGATGCCCTCCTCTTCAAAAAAGTAAAGGGATCCTTCGGCGGGCAATTAGAATTCTGCGTCTCCGGCGGGGCGCCCCTCAGCAAAGAGGTTGCAGAGTTCTTCGATGCCATGGGTATCCTGATCATGGAAGGATGGGGAGCCACGGAAGCGACAACTCCATCTACGCTTAATAGTCCCTATGACTACCGCTTCGGCACGGTGGGAAAGCCTCTTCCCGGTGTTGAAGTGCGTGTCGCCCCGGACGGTGAGTTAGAAGTGAAAGGCCCCAATGTCTTCAGGGAATACTGGCGAAACCCGGAGGAAACAAAAGCTACATTCACTCCCGACGGATTTTACCGGACAGGCGATATCGGGGAAATTAATGAGGAAGGCCGGATAATCATTACGGATCGGAAAAAGCAGCTTATTATTACCTCAAGCGGCAAGAATATCGCACCGGCTCCCATCGAAAACCTGCTTCTCGGCGGCAGGCATATCGAGATGGCCTACGTCCATGGCGATCGGCGCAATTATCTCACAGCACTTCTGGTGCTGGATCAAAACGCCGTTAAGGCGACAGCCGAGTATCATGGGATTAAAGATTGCCCCTGGCCGGAATTGATCAATCATCCCCTGATCGCGGAAAAAGTACAAAAAGAGGTGGACCGGACGAACGATCAGCTTCCGCGGTTTATGCAGGTCAAGTATTTCCGTATCCTTCAGGAGCCTTTTTCCATCGAAGGCGGTGAAATGACCCCAACGATGAAACTGAAAAAAAGGGTTGTTGAGGAGCGATACAAAGACCTTCTTGATAGTATGTATACGGAAGGTTAAAGGGACAAGGAACAAGGTGCAAGGGAAAAGGAGTGTTTATGAGATCGTTATATTTTACCACGGATCATGAAATGTTCAGGCATACGGTGCGGCAGTTTATTGAAAAGGAGGTTGTTCCGAACGCGGAAGAATGGGAGAAGAACCAACGCATCCCCCGTTCGATCTGGAACAGGATGGGAGATTTAGGGTTTCTCGGCATCAATTACCCTGAAAAATACGGCGGAACGGGGGCGGACTTCTTCTACTCTGTCGTCTTTCTCGAAGAAATACCCCGCTCCACTCTGGGAGGATTCGCTGCCGCTGTCAGCGTCCATGAGTATATGGCGGCGGAGTACATATATCGTTTCGGAAGTGAAGAGTTGAAGCACAATTACCTGATCCCCTCCATCATGGGAAAGAAGATCGGAGCGCTGGCCATCACCGAACCGAATACGGGCTCCGATGTGGCAGCCATCCGGACCAGGGCGGTCAGGCAAGGCGATCACTATATCATCAACGGATCAAAGACATTTATAACCAACGGTGTATTCGGGGATTTCATTGTGACGGCGACAAAAACGGACACTGAGGCCGGGGCAGGCGGGATCAGCCTGATACTTGTGGACAAAGATACACCGGGCTTCTCATCACGGCAACTCCATAAGATGGGCTGGCACTGTTCCGACACAGGGGAACTCACCTTCGAAGACGCCCGCGTACCCGTCACGAATCTGATCGGCGAAGAAAACAGGGGATTCTATTACATCATGGAGTGCTTCCAGTTGGAGCGTCTGGTCAGCGCCATCGGCTCCATCAGCGGCGCCTTTCTCGGACTGGAATCGACCCTGAAATACATCAAAGAGCGGCAGGCTTTCAACCGGCCCCTGGCAAAGTTCCAGGTTATCCGGCATGCGCTGGCAGACTTGAAGACGGAACTCGAAGCGGCCCGGCAGCTCACCTATTACACGGCCTGGCTCCACAGCCAGGGCGAGACGGCTGTCGATTATTCCTCCATGGCCAAACTCCTCACGAGCGAGCTTGCCAAGAAGACAGCCGATGTTTGCCTCCAGTTCTTCGGCGGCTATGGCTATATGGATGAATATCTGATCTCCAGGATGTATCGCGATGTCCGGGTCGGTACGATCGTCGGCGGCACCTCCGAGATCATGAGGGAAATTATATCCCGTATCATGATCGACCAGGTGGATTATCAGCCCGCTCAGGAAAGAAAGGAAAAGAAGGAAGCACAGCCCGAAGCGACAAAGGCAGAACCGGTCGTTCCTATCCCACAAACGGCGGCTGAAATCATTCAATCCCTGCCGAAACGGTTTCGACCCGAAAAGGCCGGAGACTGGGAAACGATATTTCATTTTGACATCTCCGGACCCGAAGGCGGACCGTTCACGGTAAATATCAAGAAGGGACAATGCACCGTGGATCCCGGAATCACGGGTGAGGCAAAGTGTACCGTAACAGTCTCGGACAAGGTATACCAGGATATCGAACTGGGTAAAATGAAAGCGGAAGTGGCTTTCATGACGGGTAAAATCAGAATGTCAGATTTAGGAGAGATGATGCAGTTTACAAAAGTGTTTCAGAGATTTGAGAAGATGTGAGGATAAAACTTTGCCCCCCACTTAGCGTGGTAGATTTTCAAAGATTTCATTTTATATCCCGCCTGAGTCTTACTACAGTTGTACACTGCTCAGGGCTACAGCCACCAGGACCGGGATAATCTCCGTAATCTCGCAAATGGCGCCCAGGGTATCACCGGTATATCCGCCAATCTTCCGAAAACAATACACTGAAAACAGCGCCGCTGTGAGAAGTGCCGCAAAGCATACAGCAAGGCCCATCCATTGTCCCACAATCCATCCTGCCATGACGAGAAACGCCGATGCCCACAACACATTCAACCATGATTTTCCCCTGCCGAAAGCGGTCGCGAGGCCGCCTTCGCTCCTGACATAGGGCAGGGCCGTCATCATCATGACCAGGGAACATCGCCCCGCCAGAGGCATCAGGATAATGATGCCAAGACGGAAAGGCAGGGGGAGAGACATCAATAGAGAAACCTTCAGTACAATCATAAAAACTACGGCGATGACACCCATGACACCCGTCCGGCTGTCTCTCATGATTTCAAGAACTTTTTCACGTGGCCGGGCACTGAAAAAACCGTCTGCCGTATCCGCCAGGCCATCCATGTGCAGCCCACCCGATATGCCTGTCATGGCAATCACGGTGATCACACTTGCCGGTAACGGCGGAAGGATAAAGCCGATAATGTGATCAATTACCGCCACGATAATTCCGATAAATAAGCCAACGACAGGGAAAAACGGCACGCATCTTTCAAGTTCCCTTTCTCCCACAACAAAACTCTTCGGAAAAGGGATCACCGTCAAAAACTGGATGGATGCCAATAGTGATTTCATTTATCCGCCTTGGAAACGGCCGCTTCCTCAAAGGTGGCCACTTCGGTAAGTATCCGGACAGCTGCCTCTACGAGATTCATGGAGAGCGCCGCCCCTGTCCCCTCACCGAGCCTGAGATCCAGATCCAGGAGAGGTTTTTTCCCAAGGCAATCGAGGGCAATTTGATGCCCCTTCTCCATACTTCGATGGGAAGCGATCATGTATTCACGGGCAGTCGGAGCTAAATGAGCGGCAATCAGCGCACCGGCTGTGGAGATAAATCCATCGACAAGCACGGGCTTTTTCATGGAGGCGGCGCCCAGAATCAAACCGGCTATACCGCCGATTTCAAATCCCCCGACTTTCGCAAGAACATCAAGGGCGTCACCGGGATCGGGTCTATTTATCTCAATGGCTTTTTCGATCATCGCAACTTTATGCAAAAGCTGACTGTCATCAATACCCGTACCGCGGCCTGCGATCTCAGAAACCGGCAAACCGCTGAATATGTTAATGATAGCGGCGCTGGAAGAAGTGTTGCCGATCCCCATATCGCCCGTCCCGAAGACGTCAGTCGCCAAACCCAATTCCAGGGCCACCTCAATCCCTCCTTCCAGGGAGCGAATTGCTTCCTCACGGGACATAGCCGGCCCGGTCAACATATTTTTTGTTCCCGCCCCTGTCCGTTTGGAAATAATCTTCCCCATAGTAACCAGTTCACTCAGGTCGCCTGCCACCCCCATATCGACAACCACCACCCGCGCGCCGACAAGCCTTGCAAGGGCATTGATACCCGCACCACCGCGCACGAAGTTGTACACCATCTGAACGGTTACCTCCTGCGGGTATTTGCTCACACCCGCCGCCACAATTCCATGATCACCTGCCATGGTTACCACGGTCTTTCGATCTACAGGCGGCTTTATCGCACCCGTCATCCCCGCCAATTCTTCCGCCAGATCCATCAACCGGCCGAGCGCCCAGTAGGGCATCGTAAGCTGTTCAAGCCTTGCCCGGGCACGGGCACGGGCATCCATGTCCTGGGGAACGATCTGATTAATCGTCGATTCAAGTAAGTTCATTCGATTTTCTCTCCTTTAATATTTATCGGAATGCCGCTGATCATGAAAATGACGATATCGGCACGACCCGCTATGATCTGATTGCACCGCCCCGCAATATCACGGAACAGCCTGGAGGCGGGATTATCGGGAATGATCCCCAGCCCTACTTCATTGGTTACAAAAATAACCGTGCCGGGAAGATCATCACAAACTCCAAGGACTTCTTTGCACAACCGTGCACTATCCTCCTCGGTAATATCCTTCCCTTGCTGCTCAGCTTCATACATGAGATTGTTGATCCATAACGTAAGGCAGTCAACAAGGATCACCTGGCTTGCCTTCGCTCTTTGCAGGGCGCCGGCAAGTTCTGTCGTCTCTTCGATGGTCTGCCAGGACGACGATTGACGTGCCTCTTTATGCTTCCGTATGCGTTCCTCCATTTCCTCATCGATGCAGGGACAGGTTGCAATATAAGTCCTGATACCGGAAATGGATTCGGCGACACCCTGGGCATAAGTACTTTTACCGCTTCTGCTTCCCCCCGTAATGAGAATGATTCTGGCCATGCTCTCCTACCTTAATACTTTATTATACCCGTTACCCAACTTCATTCAGTCCCGAAAGGACACCGGAACCGTCAAATAGTTCTCTCGTCGTAACCGAATAAAAAAATCCACGGACCGTTAACTGATCCGTGGATGCCGTTTTTCATCTCCGGTGAATTCAGCTTTGACTGTACCGCGCAGAGGTCAAAACTATCTTCTGTTCACAGGCAGGTCTTCTGACTTCCGGCTCTCCCTACTTGCCGCGCCTTCCCATCCTGAGAGGAAAGTGGCTCTTGCGGTTTTCGTCCCCGGTTACAGCGGCGGGCCCGTGGCGGATTTGCACCGCCTTCCCTCACGTCCTTCCGGACTACCCGTGTTGGAGTGATGCGTAACACAGGTATGAGGGGCTTGTCAAGAGAATCGCTTGTCAGAAATAAATGTATTTTTGTTAAAACGGGGGATAGAATCGTATTTCTGCCAAAAATATCCGGTTGAGATGATTCTGGCTGACCACCGGTATAAAACTGTCGGAATTTTTTACAATTTATTGCATAAGAAATATTACCGACAAATTTCTCTTCTTATCGCCATATTTTTTTAATGAAGCATATTAACTGATTGCGAAGAAAATCATCAATGACAGGGCAATAATGATTCTTCAGGCATGTTTTATGCTATATCTTATTTCAGTTGAAAACTTATTAAAAACATCAAGGGATCATTATGAAAAAAAACAGCATCATATGTTTTCGTGCGAGCAAGGATTTACATGAAGCCCTGGCGACAATTGCTCAAGACGAAAAGAGGTCCGTATCGTCAATAATTGAAATTGTCCTGACCAGATACGTAAGCGAGAGTAAGTTATTTAAGGGTGTCAAAAAAGAGAGGCGTCAGTATCAGAGAAAAGATATTCTGGCCCCGGCTTTAATTAAACAATTGGGTTCAGGAGAAACAAAGTTAGATACCGGATCAATAAGAGATATTTCCCTCGGTGGTTTACAAATTACAATCCCCAGAGATGCGAAATGTGAGATATCGGCTGATCCGCAAACATCCAAATTTGAAATAATTTTCACTTTGCCCGATGAGAACAGGCCGATATATTTGACGTGCGAGTCGCGCAGAGTTATTGATTCCGAAGAAAGTATCCATGTTGGGGCATCTTTTATTGATGCCAATTTTCACAGCTATAAAGCACTTCAAACATACCTGATGTAACCAGCATCCTTCCTCAAAAAAAATAACTATACTTCTCATGTCATTCCTGCGGCGGCAGGAATCCAGACTCCGTCCCCGCAGAAGTGGGGAATCATACAACAAAGATGGGATACCGCATCAGGTGCGGCATGACATAAGATAATAAGTGGGAACATAAAGAAAAGCCAACTCGGTATTCTGCAAGATAATGCTTACGTGATAAAAGAGGCCTCAGAGGTGTGGTTATTGTGGAGCGGATTTAACAATTAATTCTTTCGATAACAACATTACCGTCAGGCAAACGCAATAAAGCATCTAGAATCTGCTGGCATATCATTCTTCCATCGGCGTCTGAATCAAGGAATATCTGATATCCGTTCGATATTCTTGCATGACTTAACAGCTTAGGTGAAAACCCATTGTTTGCCAGCTTGATTGTTTCTTCAATATGGCACTGTTCCGTCGTCTTAATTCTAATGACACGTGCTTTGATATAACTTTCACGACTAATTACGCAAATTCCGTTCATAAAATTCTCCGTGGCGATACCGCATATCGAGACGCGAGGTTAAATTCATTTAGCATTACCCTGGAAATATTTAGCCAGAGCAGAGAGGATGAAAGACTCCTCCTCTTTCACCGGGAAAGACCCTGATTTACCTTTAAAATATACTGATATGCATGAATTGAGGGTTTCCATTTCTTCATGAGGATTCAATTCCTTCAGACCTAAAGTCACATCCTTGTCGCTTCTCTTCATAGTGTTTTCTCCTTCCTTAATGGATAGAACTTTCACACTTTTAAACAACGGGACACATGAAATACTACAACCCTTATTTGTATACAATCATTGCCTTTATAGTATACGATGTAATACAATATTTGTACCAGCTTTACTCCCTGTGAAACATCAAGCATATAAGTCTTTGAATATAAAGCATATAAATAATTTCAGGGTATTGCAGGGAATGATCTAAATCCAGATTTTCTCATGGAATTGTAAAGAATCCCGACGATCATGCTTATGAACAAGCATTATGAAGTAAAAAAGTATAGATCATAGAAGTTATATTGATACAGTTTGCTGCAAAATGAATACATGTTCGGGAAATAGAGACTGGATGCCACATCAAGTGTGGCATGACATACCATAAAATGTAGTGAACTATTAGTGACACGACACTGGAGATAAAAACGACTATGTGCTATAAATGATTAATATTATATGAATATTTTGAAATCTAGATTTATTGCCCTGACGGGTGTCGGTATTCCTTACAACATCGAAATATTAATGTAATACGTTGCAATATATAGAATTTTACCATTTTCCTCTCAAGTAACGCATTAAAATCGTCGGGATTCTTTACAAATTATATTGTGTTAAGAAACTGAAACTATTCTGGTACATTTGAGATACGTGATAGAGATCACATTATTCTTAATGAAATAAAGATGTTATATAATGCAACACATACTTTGAAAAAAATTAACGGCATGGTATATCGTTTGCTTATATAAAAATGTAAGAAAAAATAAATGGTAGCGGTTATAAGTGGAATTGGGTATTGTCGAGTAGGTCTTGCAGGATTAAGAAGGAAGTTTAAAGGGTAAACTCATTTTTTAACGTTCAGCAGAAAGGCAGGGTGAGATCACCCTGCCTTTCTTATTCTCAATGTTCTCTATCCTTATCTGGATACTGCGATCATGACGTTTCTTGCCCTTCCCCACCATGTCTTGAAATCATCATAGGAGATGGTTAATTCACGGCCAAAAGAGGGATCGGCCACGATGACCGTCTTGTACACATCATCATAGCCTATTATTACTGACATGTGCCGCGACCCTTCCCATTTTCCCGGCGCAACATGACCCCACATGACGGGCACATTATTATCGATATACTTTTTTACCGTTTCCAGATCACCCCCTTCGCGGTGATCGACGTTGAATCCCGACCTGCTTAAGAAACGCGCCGCCGTCCTGTCATCAAGCCCCTCTCCTTCCCTTACTCTGCTTTTCCTGCCCTTCATCTTCTGGAAAATCATATCCTGATCCACATCATAGCCGTAATATCGAAAAATCATCTCCATACTGGCCATGACACACCAATTGTGCTTCTGAAATATCAGAGGGAAATTCTCCAGCTTCTGCTGCGTTCTCGTAAACGCTCTCCTCGTGTCTTTTCGCGGTTTCGGTTGCGAAACTGTAACTGTTTTCTCAGGCACTTCCGGTTTTTCGGCAGAGACTTCCGTTTGCAGATCCGAATCCTGCACCCTCAGCCGTTTAACCTTCCTTGTCTCCTCCGGCTGGTCATCGGAGAAATGCACGACTCCGTCATTATCAACCCACCTGTACATATCAGCAGCGCGCACGGGTAGTGATAATCCCGTAATCACCAGAATGATTATCAGCTTTTTTAAATGAGGCGTTCCTTTCACACTTATACCTCTTTAGCAAAAAGATCGGTTCTCTTGATAATTTGATTTGAAAAACTAAATCAAGTAAACTAGAGTAATAAGGCAACCCAAGAGCGACAAATTATCATATAATAAAACGTTATCCCGCCATACACATATGCTTTATCGGAAGAACCATGGATATCTTTATTCACATGCATAATGCAATGGATCAGCGGCATATAGATCAATCATGGAAAGTTAAACAGTCCTCAGAAGATCAAATCGAAGCCGTCTGCACGAAAATATTACAGGAAACGGAAACAGAAAAAGAGAAACAGTCAATCCTCTGCAAAAATTGCAAGAGCGAGATCACAACCGTCGAACATTCCGCCGTTGTCAACGGACAGCATGCGCACATTCTTAAAAATCCCGCGGGCATTACTTTCCACATCGGGTGCTTTTCAAAAGCCTGGGGATGTATTGTCTACGGTATTCCCACGGACGAATTCACCTGGTTTGCTGGATTCAGTTGGTGTGTTGCGTTATGTGCACATTGTTTCACCCACCTGGGCTGGTATTACCAGTCAGGTGGGGATAGTTTTTTCGGTCTTATCCTGGCCAACCTGGCGAAAGATTCAAAAATCAATTGATATGTCAGTAGGTTACCTTCACTATTTATCTACGGTACCTGAAATTCGTCTCACCATGGTGAGACGACAATAGAGCTTACATACTTCGCCTGAATATACGGACATCCACAACAGAGACGCCTTGCTCGTAAACCAGCACCGGGTTAAGATCGATCTGGTCAAGATCGGGATTGCCGACCGCCAATCGGGAGACTCCTTTCATAACCTCTACAAGTGCCGCCTGATCCCTGGGCGGTTGCCCCCGGACACCGGCAAGCAAAGGGTACCCGGTGACAGAGCGGATCGTCTGCCGCAGTTCCTCCTCTGACGCAGGCAGCAGGCAGAACTGTACATCTTTATATATCTCGGTAAAAATCCCCCCCAGGCCGAACATCAGGGTAGGACCGTACTGAGGGTCAGTAAAAACTCCAACAATAACTTCCATGCCGCCGGGCCTGGCCATAGGGGATACGGTTACCCCTTCCAGCCGGGCATTGGGGGCATGTGAGGCGGCGCCGGCCATAATTTCCCGATACGCTGTGTGCACTTCTTCATCAGTGGATAGATTGAGACGTACACCGCCTACATCGCTTTTATGGGCTATATCTAATGAGGCTATCTTGAGTGCGACCGGCGCGGCAACATCGCGAGCCAGCGCCACAGCCTCTTCGGGTGAAGTAGCCAGTAGCGCGGCAACCGCGGGGATACCGGCTTTATCCAGCAATGCCAATGACTCACCGGCGGGCAACAGATGCAAACCGGAAGTCGATGCATGGGGTAAAGAAGGAGAAATGGGTCGGCTGTCAAACCGGAAGAATTGATGCAATGCCTTGAGACCACGTTCGGGAGCAGGAAAAACCGGAATACCTCGCTCGTGGATAAGAAGACGTTCCTCCCGTTCGACATCGGCGCCGCCTAAAAAAATCACCAGTTCAGAGGCATCCGGGGTAACGATTTTAGAGGCCCCGGAAATCGGGTCGCCAAAAATAATGACCATAGTATCGTAGTCAGCCCTGGCGGCATCAATCACTTTGGTATACAGGGTCGGATCGCCGATGACGTCTCCGGTAAGATCTATAGGATTATCAACTGCGCAGTGGGCGGGCAAGATCGCACGCAAACGTTCTTTGAGGGCGGTACTCGGTGTTGGCGTCTCGAAACCCAGTTTTTCCGCCTGGTCGATTGCTATTATCGCGGCTCCTCCCGAACTGGTGATATTGAGTAACCTTCTTCCGGGAGGCTTTGACATATGGGCCAGTGCTTTGGCATAATCGTAGAGTTCTTCAATGGTATCGGCACGGTGCACGTTGTACTTTTTGAAGATAGCGTCATAAACGGCATCCACTCCCGCCAGTGATTTGGTGTGTGACTCCGCCGCGATACGGCCTCTCGGGGTGCGCCCGGATTTGAGAATGACAACAGGTTTAGTGGCTGCGGCCAGGGCGTTTTGGAAGTCGACCGGTCGCTTTACACCCTCGATATAGAGGGCGATTACCCTGGTATGAGGATCCTGGTTAAAATACCGGATGCAATCTGCTTCATCGACATCGGCTCGGTTGCCCAGACTGACAAAAACGCTTACGCCGAGATGTTCCTCGCTGGCCCAGTCCATGAGTGCCGCACCAACCGTCCCGCTCTGGGAAATGAAGGCCATTCGACCCTTCATGGTAAGCAACGGCCAGGAGGCACAGAGATTATGGTGCGGATTATTTACCCCCTGGCAGTTGGGGCCTACTACCCGAATACCATAGCGGCATGCCGTATCGGCCAGCTCTTCCTGGAGCTTTGCACCATCTTGGCCTGCTTCAGCAAATCCCCCGGTTATAACGACAGCGGCCTTGACCCCCGCTATACCACACTGATCGATGGCGCCGGGTACCGCCTTTGCCGGAATAATCACGACTGCGAGGTCCGGTGGGGGTGAAATATCACCGATCTGCTTGTAAACTGAAAGACCCAGAATCTGATCCGCCTTCGGGTTGACCGGATATATCGGCCCGGCAAAGCCTGCATGAATCAAGTTGTAGACGACATCATAGCCGATTTTACCGGCAGTAGGCGAAGCGCCTATCACCGCCACGCTTTTGGGTTTATAGATAGCATCCAGTTGGTTTATAAGGTCCATGGCTCCTCCTTTTTTACTCTGGGTTAATGGACACCTGATTACATTTATGACGATGTTATCACGGGTATGGAGCGTCAATAAAAATATTTTGATGAAAGAAAAAATTAATGATCGAATCCGCTTTTGATCAGGGTGAGTATAAGGAAAATATATGTATGTGTCAATTGGAAAGAGGCAAAATATTCGGATGAAAAAAGGATTGAGTTCGACAAGATTCCCTATTACAATAAACATAATGGAACAATCATTCATTTGAGACTCATTACTATTTATATGTTCCTCATTTTACCTTGTGCATGAACAGTCAAATTACATTCATCGTCTCCATTTGTGCTGCCGAGATATTCTCCATGGCGGGAACGATGTATTTCCCCGCCCTATTACCTGCATTTCAGAAGGAATGGGGACTCAGCAATACCGAGGCTGGCTGGATTAACGGTATCTTTTACGGGGGATACGCAGCTTTTGTTCCCATCCTTGTGAGTCTCACCGACCGAATTGACCCGCGTCGGATTTACCTGTATTCAGCCTCTTTCGGAGCTGTTTCCATGCTTTGCTTCGGAATGTTGGCCGAGGGCACTGCGACAGCGATGATATTCCGATTCTGCTCAGGCATCAGCCTCGCCGGTACTTTCATGCCCGGCCTGAAAGCGCTCAGTGACCACATCACGGGAAATAACCAGAGCCGGGCTATCGCGTTCTACACCTCGTCGTACGGCGTCGGCACAGCTATCTCGGTATTCCTGTCCGGGTGGTTTACAACCTGGCTCGACTGGCGTCAGGCTGCCGCACTGCTGTCTCTGGGATGTTTGGGAGCCGTTTTGATCTGTGCTCTTGCCATTAAACGGAAGACGTCCGATTCGCCCCGAAAAGGATCTTCACTTTCACCTTTTGACTTCCGGGGGACCATCCGAAATAGATCGGCCATCGGGTATATGCTCGGATATGCCGTTCACTGTTGGGAGCTCTTCGGATTCCGCTCGTGGATGGTAGCTTTCCTCGCCTTCAGTTTAAGTATCCAGGCAGGGCATGACCAATTTCTCAGTCCTCAGAACGTGGCAACGCTTGTTTTACTGGCGGGTGTCCCTGCCAGCATTCTGGGCAATGAAATGGCGCACCGTTGGAATCGCAGGCGGGCGGTCGCAATTTTCATGCTGCTGTCCGGCGTTATAGGATGTTTCCTCGGCTTCTTAGCGCACCTGCCGTACACAGTCGTCGCCGTACTCTGCACCATCTATGGGATCGCCGTAATGCTGGACAGCGGATCACTCACAGCCGGAGTTGTCGCCTCGTCTTATGATGCCGATCGCGGAAGGACACTGGCGCTGTATTCATTCGCCGGGTTCGGTATGGCATTTATTGCACCGCTTGCCTTCGGCTTCGTTCTTGACATCGCCGACAACGCATTGCACGGGTGGGGTTTTGCCTTTGCAATACTGGGATTAGCCTCCATGAGCGGGCCACTATGGTTAAGGCTGTTTCGCTCCAATGAATAAAGAAGCGTTTACCTATAAATAGAGCTGACTTTTACATTACATTCGAAAAAGGAGACTCACGTCATGAAATCGTACCGGGAGGAACTGTGGTTTAATACCCCCAGCCGACGGGCTTTCGTTAACATTACATCACAGGTAGAACAATGCCTCAAAAAGAGTGGCATCAAAGAGGGACTGGTCCTGGTCAATGCCATGCACATCACGGCTTCAGTCTTCATCAACGATGATGAATCAGGCCTGCATAAGGACTATGAGGAATGGCTTGAAGAGCTGGCGCCTCATGAACCCGTCTCACGCTATCGCCATAATAGGACGGGAGAGGATAACGGCGACGCCCACCTGAAACGGCAAATAATGGGAAGAGAGGTCGTCGTCGCTATTACAAACGGCAGACTTGATTTCGGCCCTTGGGAACAGATCTTCTATGGTGAATTTGACGGCAGAAGAAGAAAAAGGGCGCTGGTAAAGATAATTGGAGATTAGAGTCTTGAATAGTGCTTGCATTCACAGGTGGTATAATTTAAATAGCGCAATCACATCTCACTATAACGAGGAGGGTAGTATGAAATCACGTTTCGCATATAGCTTCCTTTTCTCAGTAATCATAATCATTTTCTTTGCTCTCATGGCGCCGACGCCAATACCGGCAGCAGACACGATCAAGCTCGGTGTCGCCGGTTCCCACAGCGGTGATCTGGCTTCCTATGGTATTCCTTCCGTGAGGGCGGCGGAACTGGTAGTCAAGGACATCAATGAAAAAGGCGGTATTCTCGGCAGGAAGGTAGAACTCCTTATTGAAGACGATGCCTGTAAGCCTGAAATTGCCACCAATACCGCAACGAAGCTTGTTTCCAAAGGAGCTCATGTAGTTCTTGGACACATATGCAGCGGGGCCACCAAAGCGGCACTTGGAATGTATAAGGAAGCTAAAATTATCGTTCTTTCTCCCTCTGCCACAAATACGGAGCTGACGCAAAGCGGCAAATATCCCAATTTTTACCGGACAATCGGCTTCGATAAGAACCAGGCAAAGATGGCAGTGGACTTTGCCGTTAACAAACTCAAGTTAAAAAAGATAGCAGTTCTGCATGACAAGGGAGATTACGGCAAAGGTTTTGCGGAATACGCTAAAAATTATATCACTGCTTCGAAAAAGGCTGCGGTTGTCCTGTTTGAAGGTGTCACTCCCGGTGCAGTTGATTATTCCGCGGTGGTTCAAAAAATCAAGCAATCCAATGCAGAAGCGGTAATATATGGTGGTTATCACCCGGAAGCGTCCTCAATAGTCTCTCAGATGCGTAAGAAAAACATGAAGACCCTGTTAATATCTGATGATGGGGTTAAGGATAACACCTTTATCAAAGTGGCGGGGAAATATGCTGAGGGAGTTTATGCGACGGGACACAAAGACACGTCGAAAAACCCCCTGGCCATCGCCGCCGTAGAGGCGCATAAAAGAACGTACGGAACTGAGCCAGGCGCCTTCTTCCTGAATGCTTATGCAGGAGCGCAGGCGTTACTGAACGCTATTAAAAAGGCCGGATCTACAGATTACGGAAAGGTAAGCAAAGCGCTTCGTACCTATTACGTAGACACTCCCTTAGGAAAGATCAAATTTGACAATAAAGGAGATGCCATCGGCGTAGGATTTTCCATGTACCAGGTCCGTAAAGGGGTGTATGTGGAAGTAAAATAGTATTCGACATGGATTATTTTTTAGAACTGTTTATCGGCGGACTGACACGCGGCAGCATCTACGCCCTTATCGCCCTGGGCTACACCATGGTCTATGGCATCATTGAACTGATCAATTTTGCCCATGGTGAAATCTATATGCTCGGCGCCTTTACAGCCCTGATCATTGCGAGTGTCCTGACTATGTCGGGGATGAACGGCCTTTCCGTCTTGATTATGGCGTCGGTTGTAGCGGTAATCTACTCCGCCGCCTACGGGTTTACGGTAGAGAAGGTCGCCTACAAACCAATTCGTCAGGCGCCCCGCCTTTCGCCCCTGATCAGCGCCATCGGCATGTCCATCTTTCTCCAGAATTACATCCTCCTGGCTCAGACATCGGACTTCCTCCCCTTTCCCAACCTGATGCCGGAACTCAAATTCATGGAACCTTACGCCAGTTTCATAGGCTCCACGGAATTTATTATCATACTGACTACTGCGGTGATCATGGTCCTGTTAACAATCCTGATAAAATTCACGCGCATGGGGAAAGCTATGCGGGCCACCGCCCAGGACAGGAACATGGCCATGCTGGTGGGTGTTAACGTAAACCGTGTAATTTCCAACACCTTCATTATCGGTTCAGCCCTGGCCGCTGTCGGAGGGGTACTGATTGCCTCCCATATAGGGCGGATCAACTTCTACATCGGTTTTATTGTGGGAATCAAGGCATTTACCGCTGCGGTTCTCGGAGGAATCGGCAGTATTCCCGGAGCGGTACTGGGAGCATTAGTGCTGGGATGCACGGAAAGCTTCGCTACCGGTTATGTATCGAGTGATTACGAAGACGTCTTCGCCTTTATCCTTCTTATCCTTATTTTAATATTCAAGCCTTCAGGGCTCTTAGGCCATTCAACAGAACAGAAAGTATGAGTAATTTGTACACCGCAAAATACATCGAAGGGCTGAAGCAATCCATCGTCATTTCGCTGTGGTTCATGTTTCTCACTTTTCCTGTTATGGCAATACGGGTCAATACCATTGAAAATATCATCGAATGGCGCTTGATGAACATGGTTTACGTCGGCGCCGGCAGTTTCATTCTGTCATTTCTCTGGCGCTCTCTGTCAGGAAAAGAAATAGCTAAATGGAAACCGATCACAAATGTACGAGAGGGAGACAGATCTCTCACGCAGCGTATCCTCGGCGAGCGAAGGATTTTCCTTCCCGCACTGGGAATTATTGCCGTTTTCGCAGTCATTTACCCCTTTGTCTTTTCCATTTATCAAACAAATATTATGACTACCGCCCTCATGTATATTGTTCTGGCTCTGGGTCTTAATATCGTTGTGGGTCAGGCGGGCCTTCTGAACTTAGGCTATGTGGCCTTCTATGCAGCGGGCGCGTATACCTACGCCCTTTTGTACCATCATTTTGGTATTGGTTTCTGGATGGCACTGCCCCTGGGGGCGCTTGCGGCTACTCTCTTAGGCGTTCTCCTTGCTCTGCCGGTGCTGCGCCTGCAGGGCGATTATCTGGCTATCGTCACCCTTGGCTTTGGAGAAATCACCCGGCTGATTCTCGAAAACTGGAACGAGTTTTCCTTAGGCCCAAGCGGCATCTCAGGAATCCCCCGGCCCGGCCTTTTCGGCATGGAGATGAGCATTCAAAATGCCACTATATACATATATTTTCTCATGATTATCCTCTGCATCATTACGATCTTTGTCGTGAACCGCCTGCAGGATTCACGGATAGGGAGAGCATTGATCGCTCTCCGGGAGGACGAGATTGCCTGCCAGGCCATGGGTATCGACAAAACCAGGGTAAAATTGACCGCTTTTGCATTAGGTTCCACCTGGGCCGGCCTTGTCGGTGTTATTTTTGCGGCGAAGACCACCTTTGTCAACCCCGCAAGCTTCACCTTTTTGGAGTCAGCCATGATACTTTCCATTGTGGTTCTCGGTGGAATGGGTTCTATCACCGGTATTATCATCGGCGCCTTCATTCTGATCCTTCTGCCGGAATACCTCCGGGCATTCAGTGATTATCGGATGCTCCTTTTCGGAATCATTATGGTGATCATGATGATTTATCGCCCCCAGGGAATCGTCGCCGGCGTCCGCAGGACCTACGAATTTCGCGTGGAGGATAAGTAAAGAGAAACTTTTGAATTTTAATTCCTATTGTCATTATTATGAAAATAAAACCATACGGGGTTAGAAAACTCCGTCTATCGACCGTCGGGTAATCCCGTCTATCGATAGGCGGTACATTCCTGTGCCGCCAGTCATGCATTATTTTCATGCCTTCGTGGTACCCCACGGGGCATGAGGATTTCCCGAATAAACGGGAATCCAGCTTAAAAAATAAATTATGGATTCCATACTCGAAGTAAAACAGCTCAGCATGAATTTCGGCGGTTTGAAGGCATTAGACCGGGTCGACCTCGATGTCATTCCCGGAGAGATTACCGCCCTCATCGGTCCCAACGGCGCCGGTAAAACGACTTTTTTCAACTGCGTTACGGGCATTTACTCTCCTTCAAAAGGCGATATCTTTATTACTCCTCCCGGAGGCAGACGCCAGAAGATCACCGGTCTTACCATACACAAAGTGACGGAACGGGGAATAGCCAGGACATTTCAGAATATCCGTCTCTTCCCTGATATGACCGTACTGGAAAATGTGATGATCGGCCGTCACTGCCGGACGAATGCCGGTATCCTTGGCGCCATCCTCAGGGATAAGGCCACGAGGGAAGAAGAAAGTGCCATTGTTGCCGGAAGCTATGAAATCCTGAAAAAGATCGGTCTTGCAGAGCATGTCAACCTGCTGGCCAGGAACCTCCCTTACGGAGCCCAGCGTCGCCTTGAAATCGCTCGTGCTATAGCCACAGATCCGTTCCTGCTGCTCCTTGATGAACCTGCCGCGGGAATGAATCCCCAGGAAACAAAGGAGTTGGAAACACTGATTATCGGCATCCGTGATGAAGGGAAAATCTCCATACTGATCATTGAGCACGATATGAGGTTGGTCATGAGCCTCTCGGACTGCGTCTACGTTATGGACTACGGCGAAATGATCGCACGGGGAACTCCGCGGGAAATCAGAGAGAATCCAGAGGTGATCAAAGCCTATTTAGGAGAAGACGTTAGTGCTTAGGTTGAATAATGTGCAGACATTTTACGGAAACATCCAGGTGCTGAAAGACATCTGCATCGAGGTAACTCAGGGGGAAATCATCACCCTCATTGGGGCTAACGGCGCCGGCAAAACCACCACCCTCATGTCCATCACCGGGATCGTGCCTTTGCGGACCGGCGAAATTATGTTTCTCGACAAACCCATCCACAACTTAAGTCCCGATGAGATTGTCGCATTGGGGATTTCTCTGGTCCCCGAAGGCCGCCGAATATTCCCGCGTCTGACGGTTATGGAAAATCTGGACATGGGGGCATTTCTTCGCAGGGATAAGGCGGACATAAAAAAGGACATAAATCATATTTTTGAACTCTTCCCGATCCTCGCAGAACGGCGACAGCAGCACGGGGGCACTCTGAGCGGTGGGGAACAGCAGATGCTGGCCATTTCCCGTGCCCTCATGGCGAGGCCCCGTCTACTGCTCCTTGATGAACCATCTTTGGGTCTGGGTCCAATGGTGGTGAGGTTGATCTTTGAGATCATCAAAAAAATCAACCTGGAAAGCGGTACTACCATTTTCCTGGTTGAACAGAACGCCCATATGGCCCTCAAGGTTGCCCACCGCGGCTATGTCATGGAAAACGGCCGGATCACCCTGGAAGGAACGGCCGACAGTCTCCTCCATAATGAGGAAGTGAAAAGGGCCTATCTGGGAATATGAGACGGTGAAATCGGGAACAGCCATCAAGGAGTGAAAGAGTCAAGAGCAGACTTGACCCCTCAGCACCGCCAGTTTCTTTTCTCTCGGGAGCCGCTTGATCCTGTATTCCAGGCGGAAGGCCTCTGCCTTTCCCATGGCCCTGCCTGTCGCCAGCAGCGTCACGGGCAGCCGCGCCCGGGTAAATCTGGACGCAATCCCCCGGTTGTGGGCATCCAGCCTCTTTTCGATATCGTTGGTGACGCCGCAGTATATCTTCCCGTCGGCGCAAAGAAGGAGATAGGTCATCCATGATTCGCTCATTCAGGATTCCCGCCTTCACCCCGGCCCGCTACTGAATTTCGCCGCTTCGTTCTCCAGTTCATTCCAGCGCCCGTAGGCCTCATCCAGTTCCTTTTCCAGTACTTCCAGACGGTCATAGGCCTTGTTTATTTCAACCGCGTCTCTGCCGACATAGAATGCGGGAGAATTCAGGGTCTCCATCAGGCGCCGCTTCTCCTCCTCCAGGACTTCGATTTTCTGCGGCAACGCCTCCATCTCCCGTGTCTCTTTAAAGGACAACTTCTGCTTCTCTTTTGGGGGTCTGTCCTTCTTCTGTTTCTGTTCCTTCGGCGCCGTCGGGAGCGGCTTATCCTGCACCGTCCGCTGCCGGAGCCAGTCGTCATAACCACCAACGTATTCCTGCAGCCGCCCGTCGCCTTCGAAGACAATCGTCGAGGTCACCACGTTATTGAGGAACGCCCGGTCATGACTGACCAGGAGGATCGTGCCGCTGTATTCCAGGAGCCGGTCTTCGAGGAGTTCGAGCGTTTCGGCATCGAGATCGTTGGTAGGCTCATCCAGGACCAGGACATTGGAGGGGAGGATGAAGAGCTTCGCCAGAAGGAGGCGGTTGCGTTCACCGCCCGAGAGAGAGCTGACCGGTGACAGGATCTGTGCCGGTGGAAAAAGGAAATCCTGGAGATACCCCACGATATGCCGCGAGACGCCGCCTACGATGACCATGTCGTTGCCGGCGGCGATAGTATCCTTCAGTGTCCTGTTTTCATCGAGCTGGGCGCGGAGCTGATCAAAATAGGCGATCCGGACTCCGGTCCCCAGGCGGACCCTGCCCTGTTGCGGTTCAATGTTGCCGAGAAGGATATTGAGGAGCGTGGTCTTGCCGGAGCCGTTGGGCCCGATAATGCCCACCTTATCGCCGCGGATGATAACGGTGGAGAACCCTTCCATGATCTTTTTATCGTCGAAGGCGAAGCTGATCTTTTCCGCTTCCGCAACCAATTTACCGCTGCGCTCCGCCTCCTGGATCGTCAGCCGGACATTGCCCGCCTGCTCCTGCCTGCGCGCCCGCTCCTGACGCATCTGCACCAGCGCCCGCACCCGTCCCTCGTTCCGTGTGCGACGGGCCTTGATCCCTTGCCGAACCCAGGTCTCTTCCCTGGCCAGTTTCTTGTCAAATTCCTGCCACTCCTTCTCTTGCGCCTCCAGCACGGCCTGCCGGCGTTCGAGGTACGTACCGTAATCGCAGGGATACGACATCAGGCGGCCCCGGTCGATTTCCACGATGCGTGTCGCCAGTCGCTGGAGAAACGCCCGGTCATGGGTCACGAACATGAGGGTCTTTTCGAACTTCAGGAGGAACTCCTCGATCCAGAGGATGGCGTTGATGTCCAGATGGTTTGTGGGCTCGTCCAGAAGCAGGAGGTCCGGGTCGTTCACCAGGGCCTTGGCCAGAAAAACCCGGCGTTTTGTCCCCGCCGACAGAAACCGGAACTCGGCATTCTCATCCAGGTCGGTCCTGGCGATCACTGTTTCCACCCGCTGATGATAAAGCCAGGAGCCGGATGCTTCCAGCCGGTGCTGAACCCGTTCGAGCTTTTTCAGCAGGCCGTCATCGCCTCTCCGGGCCATTTGCAGGGTAAGATCGTGGTATTCCCGGAGCAGATCCAGATGTTCCGGTCCGCCGGAGGCCACAACATCATAGACCGTCCCCGGCAGGTCGTCGGGAATATCCTGGGGCAACATGGCGATTCTTACCTCACCGCTTCGGATGATCCCGCCGGTATCCGGGGTGATATCGCCCACGAGCAATTTCATGAGGGTGGACTTGCCCGAGCCGTTCCGGCCCAGGAGTCCTATCCTTTCGCCCGCCTCGATCTGGAGCGTAACGCCATCCAGCAGTCGCGGCCCGCCGAAGCTGACCGAAACCTCATTGATCCATATGAGTCCCATAGCATCTCGCCTGTAAATGACCTTTTCCGTTCGGGGAGCACCCCTTGATCAATCCCCGAAAAGAGAAGGCAACCCGGACAAGGATCGGGGTTGCCTTCTTCTTTGTATCGTTTCAATCCATCATCAACGGTTTGACAGCGCCTTCTGAAAAGCGTCGCGGACGGATAAATGTATTTTTTCATCACAAATGGGCAGGTTGTAAGGGATAACTGGGTCAGACTTGATACTTGATATTAAATTTTCAAATTTAAAGCCTGACCCCATTATGCAGGTGCATCAGTGCTGCATTATGAAAGTACAAAAATACCTATGCGCTGACAGGCTCCAACTCCAACTTGTAGAGATTCTTCACAGGAAACCTTTTGCTGGAATCGAGTATTTCAATTCCTACGATCTCATTTTTTTTTGTTGTATGAAGAACTACACCCTCTGAAATCTCTACACCGCCATCCGGTTTCTTTGAGGATAATTGAATATAGGCAACGTCGGCTTGTTTATCATATCTAATCTTCATGGCTTTCCTCCCAACGCTTTTTTTAATGGATACACCGTAATGATAAAGATGTCTTGTCCTGATTTCTCATAAACGACCTTTAAAGGATATTCCGTAAATCTCTCCGGTAAAAATTTGACGGCGATAAGCTTGCTTTCTTCTGCATCTCTATAATCGGCGGATTCAATTGCCTTATATAGATCATCAACGCGTATCCCGTACAGCCTCATATTATTTCTGGCATGTCTTGAAATCTTCAATGATGCGTTTCCCTTTGCCTCGTTATGAAATGTGCCGATATGAATATTATATTAACACAATCATGTCAGGTTTTCCATAGACATAATCGGGTGAAAACCCATCTCACGTCATTCACTGGCTTGACCAGGGAATCCAGAGTTTCCTGTAATCAATGGATCCCCCCGTATCAAGCCTGTCCTCGCGGAGGCGGGGATACGGGGCAGGCTCTTCGTTGTGCTTCGCTTGCACGGAATGACACATGAAGATTTTTCCGAAGGTACGAAGGCAAAAAATCGAAAGCTAAAGACTGCTGAGAAGGCAACCCGGACAACAGGATCGGAGTTGACTTCTCTTTGTATCGTTTCAATCCATCATCAACGGTTTGACAGCGCCTTCTGAAAGGCGTCGTTCGCGGACGGATAAATGTATTTTTTCATCACAAATGGGTAGGTTGTAAAGCGCCCACACCGTTTTTCCTTCATGAATATAATGAATGCCGCGAACAGGACTTTGCCCTGGACCCGAAAGAAAATGAGCGAACACCCTATTTGTTAGAACGCACCGGGAGAGCGCGTATTCCTGATCCCTCCCCTTGAAATCTCCAACCCCGCTTGTCACCCAAACAGCCAAAAAGTATGTAGTATGCTTTATAACCACGCGTTTCTGATGCCCATACCCCACACATTGTTAAACGAATAAACCGAGGCATATGAATTCCATAAAAGAAGAGAATCGTATAATTTGTGTCCTCGTCATACAAAGTATCTAGCTCATCCTTAGTGGGCATACGCCAGTCCGTATAGCCACCCCCTTGATAATTTTCACAATATCTCTTGGCGTCTACCCAGCTTATATTGCCACCGTTGTCCTTTGCTGCCCACATCAGGTTCGTCCGTGTGTCCAAGACTGTTCCATCGTTATAAGCGATAAACCGACCGTCACTTTCGATCTTTATATGTGCGTGCGCAATTGCTGCCTTCTCATGTGACACCTTCGCCGTTGCTTCCTCCTTTTTAAATTTCCTTAACTGGTCAATCTCAACGAATATTCTTGGCTTCTCCAAACTGAATTCTTGCGTTTCTTTCATCCCCATATGGGTGACCCGCGCCATTGTCAATCTCGGGTGGATTTCCTCTGCTTCCTCAATTTGAAAGAGCCCCTCGGCCTTCAGATATGTCCTTGTCCGGTAAAAATCTCTGGCTCTATTGACATTCCTATAATTCCACCATTTTGACCACGATTTACCATTATATTTAAGAATGATGGGAAATCGGTTATTGTCCGCATCAGGTTCACCCAAATCCACCATCACGGTGCCTCCCTCGGGAAGGGTAAATTTGCGATTCTGCAAGTCCTGCAGACGTTGAACGAAAGGCGTCAGAACCCGGAGCTGTTGTCCCATATAGTCCACCTTCACCTGGGCTGTTTTCAAATTCTCCTTTTTTTTGAGAATTTCCAACGTTTCACCGTTTTCTTTCTCCACCTTTTTCACCTGCTGTTCATATGCCAAGATCCGCGCATTATAATCAATCATCTTTTCAAAAACGTCTTTCGGAGCCGGTTCAGGCGGCAATTTCTTGGTCATCAAAGCGTATTGTTGGACGTAAGCGGCCTTCAAATTTTTTATATTTTCCTCATACTGGTAATCAAGACGGCCCTTTAGGTTGGCGATTTCCCGTTTCAGGTCATTTACTTCTACCATAGCCTGCTTTAGAGAAAGGCTATCATCGATGGCCACCCAGGAGTCCTGGGAGAGCTTCGCCTTTCGGGACAGGTCGTTCCACCGCTGCTCATTCTCCAACTGGGCTCGTTTAATGCGGTCCTGTTCGGCGGCCAGGGCAGTCGCCTCATCCCGTTTTGCTTTCTCCTGTTCCGCCAGGGTCCGGTTGATCCGATCCAGCATCTCCCGCTCCTTTTTGAAGCGGTCCGCCTCGGCATTGCTCAGCTCGCCTCTTGCTTTGATCGCCTGCTCTTCCCGGAAGAGGCGCTGGCGATCCCGCTCCCGCTCCAGGGCCAGGGCTTGGGTGTTCAGTTCCTCCAGTCGCTTCACCTCGGAACTCTTCAGATTGGCCAGTTTTTCTTCCAGTTCCTTGTTCTTCTTTCGCTCCTTCTCCAGCTTCTTCAGGGTACCCTTCTCCTTCATGATCTCCTGTACCTGGCGGTCAAGGATACTCGTATCCACATCGATCCGGGCCTTCACCTTGACGTGGACGACACCGTTTTCCACCCGTACGGCGGGAATGCCTACAATTTTCGCCTGGACGACGCCAGAGGCGAGGGCGGTCACTTCGTCTGACTGGAGCTGATAATTCCTGACTACCGTCAGGGAGGAGATATAGGTCCCCGCCTCCTCTACGGCGAGGCGCTTGGCCTTCTGGAGAGCGAATGCTTCCACCTGCTCCTGACTCTGTCCCCGGCTGACAGACTCCTCGACTTCCTGTTCGAAGACTTTAACCTCCGCAAAAGCAGGATATACAAAAATAAATGCACCCAAAATGAATACACAGAGCAACAGCCAAAACCTATCTTTTTGAACCATAGCGATCGGACCCTCCGCATATTTGATCTGGAAAATTGATTTTAAAGTGGCTGTATATACATAGATTTTACTAAGACGTCAAAGAAATACGCATCAACCGGATGAACCAAAAATGAAATATCACCATATGATGATTGTCATAACTATTTTTGAATTGCTAAGGATTTAAGGATTCAAGGAAGAACTTCTTCTCAACTACTATCGAATCCCTGAATCCTCGACCCCTCGAATCCTTTGTGCATAAAAGATCAGACTAAAGTCATCGCCAAAAGGGGAAGGTTTTTCTCCCAATCCCCAAGCGGGACATAAAATCATTCTCAGCTATATCTGGATCCGGAGGCGAGAGTCTTTTATGGTTTCATTGAGGATATCACCTGATCGCTCCATGTCGCGGCATGATGTTTCCTTTTTTCGGTAAAGAAACAAGTGTCCTGAATCTAAATTTATGGTATCATAATAACCAATAATGGAGGGATGTTATGAATGCCCATGACATGATAGAGACCAAACCGGAAGTGATGCTGGGGAAACCCGTCATCAAAGGGACCAGGATACCTGTCGACCTCATCGTAAGAAAATTGGGTGAAGGCGCCTCTTTTGAAGATTTACTGGATGCTTATCCAAATCTGTCGAAAGAAGCCATCCAGGCGGCGTTGATTTACGCCGCCGATATGATCCGCAATGAAACAACTATCTTTTTAAAGACAGGCACTGCCGATTGAATACAAAACCATTGAGTATTTTGGCAGACGAAAGTTGCGATTTTTCCGTCATTCGCGCACTGCGGACAGTAGGCTATTCCGTCAATGCAATCGCCGAAATATCCCCATCATTACCAGATGAAGCGGTATTGGAATTGGCGGTGGCGGAAAACCGGCTATTGATAACGGAAGACAAGGATTTTGGTGAGTGGGTTTTTGCGCATCAACATGCGATAACGGGCGTACTGCTAATCCGCTATCCGGCGAGCATGCGCTCCTCAATGGTTGCAGCCGTGATCGATCTGCTTGGGGGACATGCTACAGAACTTGACGGCAGCTTTACTGTTTTAGAGCCTGGAAGAGCGCGAATTAGGAAGAAAAACAAGGAATGACCCTCAAGAAAATTGGGGGATAACAGCCACTTATTAAGAGAAAGCATGATAATCGGTAGCTGTTTCTGATTAAGCCGATATTGACTGTATTGGCAGGTACCGTACTCGGATGAGCCCTTCATCAACACTTATGACGGCACCCTTTTCAAGTGCTTCGAACGAACTCCCGCTTATACTTCCACAACAAAAAAGCAAGTTCTCATTAAAAAATGAAAATCAGATGCGGCCGGCTGAGAAAGAACGCTAAGGGCGTAATGTGATTGATAACAGAGAGACAGTAGAGGAATTCCGGCAACTGTTGGAGGAATATGTACCAGAAAGACAGGAGCAAGGAGATGACTGAAAAAAAGCGTGTGATAAGGCGTGTTGCACGTCCGGCCAGTGAACGGAAAACATCAATGAACTGCTTTGCAGCAGTACCGCGAGGAGCCGAAGAGATCGCCGCAGCCGAGTTACAGGCTCTGGATATTCAGGGAGCAAGCGCAGGACGAGGCGGTGTGTCATTTGTTACCGACCATGCCGGTCTGTATCGTGCCAATCTCTGGTTGCGTACCGCCAGTCGGATATTGGTAACTATGGCCACGTTTCCCTGTGCATCGCCTGAGGACCTCTACGCCGGTGTGCACGGCATTGTCTGGCATGATTTAATAAGGCCCTCCATGACGCTTGCAGTGGACTGTACGTTACGGGATTCGGCCATCACCCATTCGGGATTTGTCGCTCTCAAGACCAAGGATGCCATTGTCGATCGTATTCGCAAGCATTGTGGCACCCGTCCCAACGTGAACACATCATCACCGAATGTTCGTATAAATATTCATTTGGCAAAAAATGTCTGTACGGTATCTTTGGACAGTTCCGGCGATGCGCTTGATCGTCGCGGCTATCGTCTTGAGCGCACTGAGGCTCCCCTGCGGGAGACCTTGGCATCTGCCATTATTGCCCTGACCGGTTGGGACGGCACAATGCCCCTGGCTGATCCCATGTGCGGATCGGGTACCATTCCCATTGAAGCAGGTTTTTTTGCAGGACGGGTGGCTCCGGGGCGCAACCGGTCATTTGGTTTCCAGCGCTGGCTGGATTTCGACGCCGGATTATGGGATCTGATTTTGGCTGATGCTGAAAAGGGTATTCAGAAGCTGCCTGTCGGGCTCATTACGGGATATGACCAGGATAGCCGTGCGCTTGCACTGGCACGCCGCAACGCTGATGCAGCAGGTTTTGAAGGGCAGATATACTTCTTTCATTCGGCCCTGGATGAGTTTACGCCGGAAGGTGATAAAGGAGTCGTGATAATGAACCCCCCTTACGGCAAGAGGTTGGGTGATGTTGAGAAGCTCAAGGATCTTTATCGTCAGATTGGTGATATAATGAAGCAGCGTTGCCGGGGATGGACAGGCTTTGTATTGACCGGGAATATGGAACTGGCCAAACACATCGGCCTCAAGGCATCACGTCGGTTTGTGTTATTCAATGGGCCGATTGAATGCCGTCTCCTCAGGTATGAGTTGTATTAATGTGGTCATTTTTTCTTGACACTCACTTTACTTTTCCTTACACTGCCCGCAGTAAAATGACGGGTTTCACTCATAAGGATCGGCAAATACAGCTTTGATGGAGGACAGGCGATGAAGAAAACAGCAATTATCTTTTTACTGGTGATTACATTTGCATTTACCGGTTGTGCGACGATGGATGAACTCACGGGTTCGATCTCCGCGAAGGTGACATCGATCACCTCAAACGTTGATCCGAAAATCGTAGCGAAGGTCCCGGAAGACAAACGGGGTGGATTCCCCAAGGCTGAGTTTGCGGTCAAGGTCGCTGAAGAGAAACTGAAGCTGGCGCAATTGAAAACTGAACTGGCTGTAAAGCAGAAAAAGTTAGCCGAATATGAGGAAGAACTGGTTAACATTGACCTGAAGGACGCAAGCCTCGATTACGACATCGTAAAGCAGGAGGCTATTGATGCGACGCCCGGCCTCGGTAAAAAAGAAGACAATATCAAGGCGCTCACCAGTTTGAAGTTGAAGAAAAACGACCTGCAGGGCGATCGGATCAAGGCTAATGGGAATATTGACTCCACGAAACAGCAGATAAAGGATATGGCCGACAAGATCAAGGCTCAGGAAGAAAAAATCAAGGAATTAGCAGTGGATAAGGCAAAGCCTGAAGAAAAAGCCGCTGTTTCGACTGAAAAAGAGAAAGCAGATAAAGGTAAAGTAGCGGAGGCAACGCCTAAAGAAGAAGCCCCCGCTGCTCCTGCAGAAAAAACAAAATAAGAGGCCTTGCCGTCAGTCAATTATAGACAAATCCACAGTAGGGGATATCCTGTTGGAATACTAATATTTCACGGATATCCCTTATTTTTTACACCATTTTTCAGTCATTCCAAATCAATGCATTTCCATCTTGACAACCATCTGCATATAAAATATAAATACCCTAAAAGTGAATAGTTTAGCTTTGGGGTGCTGCAAGGCTGAGAGAGAATAATCTCAACCCTCTGAACCTGATATGGGTAATGCCATCGTAGGGAAGCAGAAGCTGTATTGCCGATTGACTTAAACAGTCAATGGCAATTAAATGATCAGAAAGCTTACCCTTGGCGGTAGGCTTTTTTTTATGAATCTCTTCTTGGAGGTGACTCTTTGAAAATTACCTTAAACGGCAAAAAAGAAATTATTGAAGAAGGTGCAACGGTGGCCGGTCTCATTGCATTAAAAAGTCTAAATCCCGATGCAGTTATTGTGGAATACAACCACGATCTGATTAAGAAGGGAGAGTGGACCGATATAGCTCTGAAAGAAAATGACCGGTTGGAGATTTTGAGGTTTGTGGGAGGAGGTTAAGCCAGTGAGTGACATTTTAAAGATCGGAGACCGGGAATTAACCAGCAGGCTTTTTCTGGGAACCGGCAAGTTTTCTTCCAACAAATTGATCCCCGAAGTTGTCAAGGCCTCGGGGGCGCAGGTAGTAACCGTGGCGTTAAGGCGGGTAGACATGGAATTCGAGGAGGAGAATATTGCCGCATTTGTGCCCAAGGACTGCATCCTGATGCCCAACACCTCGGGGGCCAGGAATGCCCAGGAAGCGGTCCGGATCGCCAGACTGGCCAGAGCTGCCGGTTGCGGCAACTGGGTCAAGATTGAAGTAATCACCGACAACAGGTACCTGCTTCCGGATAATTTCGAGACAATTAAAGCCACCGAAATACTGGCTGCGGAAGGTTTTGTGGTGCTGCCCTATATGAGTCCGGACCTGACGGCGGCAAAGAAGCTGGTTGACGCAGGTGCGGCTGCGGTGATGCCCCTGGGTTCTCCCATCGGCAGCAACCGCGGGCTCAGAACCAAGGAGATGGTGAGGATCTTGGTGGAAGAGATTTCTCTCCCCATCATTGTGGACGCCGGAATCGGGCGCCCCTCCGAGGCGGCGGAGGCCATGGAAATGGGTGTGGCGGCAGTGCTGGTGAACACCGCCATAGCCACAGCCGGTAATCCGGTGGCCATGGCCAGGGCCTTCGGCATGGCCGTTGAAGCCGGACGCATGGCCTTCCTGTCAGGGCCGGGGGAAATCATGGACATTGCCCGGGCATCTTCACCGCTTACGGGATTTTTGAGGGATTCTTGAAGAGTTTAAGAAATCCCCCTTTCCCCCCTTTTGACAAAGGGGGGACCAAATTCCAGACCCCCCTTTGTCAAAGGGGGGAATTATAACTACTCCTGCTCCCCCTTTAGTAAAGGGGGTTGGGGGGATTTTGAGAGGCTTAATTCAACTTCCTTGACGGTTAGTACAGAGATGTAGCTTGACATAAGGTAAGGGATTACTCATTAATGAGTTTCTACGAAGAAATACAACGGTACGGCACATTCAATTTCGAGGGTTTTTTTGAACGGATTGCCGGCGCCGATATCGAAAAAATTATAGCAAAATATCGTCTTAATGAACGGGATTATCTGGCACTGCTGTCCCCTGCGGCGGAAACTTACTTAGAGGAAATGGCCCAGAGAGCCCACCGCCTTACCGTTCAGCACTTCGGCAGGGTGATCCTTCTTTATACCCCGCTTTACCTCTCCAATTATTGCGTAAATCATTGTGTGTATTGTGGATTCCAGGTAAACAACAAACTGGAAAGGAAAAAGCTGACTCCTCTCGAGGTAGAGAAAGAAGCGGAAATTATCGCGGTAACCGGCCTGAAACACGTTCTCATTCTCACCGGGGAATCAAGGCAGCATTCGCCGGTTTCCTATATCAAGGAATGTGTTGAGATCCTGAAAAGATATTTCACGTCTATCAGCATCGAAATCTACCCGCTGGAAGAAAGCGAGTATGCGGAGTTGATAGCCGCGGGTGTGGACGGATTAACCGTCTACCAGGAGGTTTATGACGAGGAGGTTTATGCCCAGATGCATCCGGCAGGCCCGAAACGAAATTACCGTTACCGCCTGGAAGCCCCGGAACGCGCCTGCAAGGCGGGGATAAGGACAGTCAATGTGGGCGCCCTGCTCGGGTTGAACCGGTGGCGAACCGAGGCTTTTTTCACGGGACTGCACGCCGACTATCTTCAGAACAAGTTTCCGGAAGTTGAGGTAAGCATCTCACCGCCCCGAATGCGTCCGCACCTGGGTGGATTCCAGCCCAGGGTTGAGGTAAGTGATAGAAACTTATTACAATACATGCTGGCGTTCAGGCTTTTTATGCACAGGGGCGGGATTACCATCTCTACCAGGGAGCGTTCCGATCTGCGGGATCACCTGGTCAAACTGGGAGCTACTAAAATGTCTGCCGGTTCCTGTACCGCCGTGGGCGGCCGGTCGGAATATTGTTCTACCGGTCAATTCGAGATATCGGACGGGCGGAGCGTATCTGAGATGGCAGGGATGCTCTACTCCCAAGGTTACCAGCCGTTATATAAAGACTGGCAGATTTTGTCCGGAGGAAATTATGACTGTACATAGGCGGTCCCTGGCCGGTCTGCTTGAGGCGGATATTTATGGGATTACGGCAGAGGAATACTCCCTGGGCAGGAGCAACATTGAAGTGGTGGCGCGGATGATTGACTCCGGAATCAGGGTCATTCAGTACCGTGAAAATGAAAAGAGTGACCGGCAGCAGTACGAAGAATGCCTGATAATAAGGAAAATGACCAGAGATGCCGGGGTTACTTTCATCGTCAACGACCGTCCCGACCTTGCCTTGTTGGCGGATGCGGACGGGGTGCACCTGGGCCAGGATGACTTACCCCCGGAAAAAGTCAGGAAACTGGTGGGGGGGGAAATGTTCATCGGTCTTTCTACGCATTCTCCCGCCCAGGCCGAGGCCGCAGTACGGTTGGGCGTTGATTATATAGGGGTCGGTCCCATCTTTGCTACGAATACCAAGAAAGACGTGTGCGCCCCGGTGGGACTGGAATACCTTGATTATGTTGTGAGAAATATCAGGTTACCGTTTGTGGCCATCGGCGGAATCAAAGAGCACAATATAGCCGAGGTATATCGGAGGGGAGCCGGATGTATCGCGCTTGTGACAGAAATTGTTGGAGCTCCCGATATAGGCGCCAGGGTGCATGCCCTAAGAGCAGCCATAGGGAGTGCATCTCTCTGAATGTGAAGACTGCAATTTCTCCGGCGCCGTCCTCCGGTCGTGTTCAGTGGAATGCCATCGCAAGAACTGCACTCTATTTCAGCTTTTTTTCAATCTCCTCCCAACCTTCAACAACCTCCGCTTCCTCAACTGAATCAAAACTAAAGGCAAGCGGTTTATACATCTGTGCGGATCCAATCACCTCCGCCCCCCCGACTATCGCCTTAATTTTCAAACCTTTTTCGCTGATTTCTTTAAATACTTCGCCCTGACTCCAAGGCAGTACAGGTGCATCGGGAAAGTCATTTTTCTTCAGCCATGATCTAACGGTTCTCACACTAAGATAACCTTTCTGGAGAAAAACTATCGGAAATTTCTTATGGATTTTTTTTATGGCCTTATTGCTTCCGGGTTTTGCGTTTCCTACAAATGGCCCTTCCAGCAAACTGCCCTCAACATCAATAAAAACAATTTTCGTCTTTCTCTCCAGCGCCAGGAGGAGCCCGCTGTCTTTATCATCGCCGGATCTTACGTGTATTTTATACTGACCTGTTTTTACCGGCACAAAGCGCTTGACTGCAAATCCATCTCTGCCGGAAAGGTTCTTTCCGATAGACTTTCCATCAATAATGAAGTCCACAACCTCCCCACCTTTGCCGAAGAATGTTCCCCGAGTCTCGGCTCTGACCATGACCTCCTTACCCCTCAGCGCTACGACGTCATAGACGATAACCTCCGATAGCGCAGCATTGGGAAATGTACTGAAGAGAGTAGCAAAAAAAATGAATGCGGTCAGAATTTTCATGTACTCATCCCTTGAGAGAAACATTTACAAAGCGGCACGATAACTTACACCAATTCGTTTTCAAACAATACATAGTGTCGGGCGAGACGCCCAACCTGCGTAAACGGTAGGACAGGCGTCCCGCCTGTCCTACTAAATGGTGTGAGATATTTCCCCAAATAATGTATCATTATTCCCATTCTTTTATTATAATAATACAGTTTGAAGCAAGATGAAAAATGGAATGCATTGACATTGATCCATTTCTGTAATACTTGAGGGGCAAAATTTTACTCTCTTACTGATGACGTCATTATGGACCAATTAATCGTTAGAAATATAATCGAGCCAAACGGCAGGAAAACATACAGATGTCTTGCCTGCGGTAATGTTGTAACTATCGGCAGGCGTAGGTACTGTTCCCTGGAATGCCGGAAACGGCTCCTTTATAAGTTGGACGTAAGAACAGGTTTAATAAAAGCACTGAACACAAAGTATGCAACATTTTATTTTTCCGATGTCATGATTATTATGGACATGCTCCCCTATGGCTCCGAGGAGATATTTAGCTTTTTCTATCCACGATCCCCCGGAAAAAAACCTGCTGAAGACTTCAGCACGATGGCCGATATGTTAGGGAATATTTGGTGGGCGGAAAAAAAACGAACAAATAAAAGATACGTAGCCTCAAACCATGTACTTGAACAAGCCGTCAGGAATAATGCACAGGTGCTTTCTGTCAAACCGACAATGTTAAAAGTTCCTTCCATTAAAGCAGCTTACTTGTCTCACCTAAAACTTGACAAATCAGCGTTGAAAGCCGCTGAATTACAGAAGGACATAAAAGACGCCTACCGGCGCCAGGCAAAGATACACCATCCTGATATCGGAGGCGATACCGCGACCTTCAGAAAAATCCACCAGGCTTATATGGAACTCATTACGTGGGCAAAGAAACCCACGTATATAAAGCGCCGTGGATTCCCCGATAAGTGGTTTTATGATGGAAGTACGAATAAGTGGACACAGCCGACACCGGGGCAGGTACAAAGATAATACTCTCGTATAAGCCGCAAACGGATTAAAAGGGATGTTACCCTGTGTCATGGTTTTTTCTTTCTTTACTTGCCGCTCTCGGTCTGGCCACATCAGACGCCGTCACAAAAAAATATTTCTCTGATCAGTCACCCTATATGATGGGGCTCATCCGGTTGGGTTACGCTCTGCCCTGGCTCTTGACAGCCCTTTTTTTTATACCCTGGATCATCCCCGATACAACATTCTGGCTCTGTGTACTCATTGGTTTGCCTATGGAGGCATTAGCGTTTTATTGCTACATGAAGGCCCTTAAGGTTTCACCCCTGTCTCTGACAGTACCGTTTTTAGCTTTTACCCCCGGGTTCATCATTGTAACGGGATGGATAATTTTAGGTGAAAAAATCAGTCCCGGTGGACTCTGCGGAATAATCCTAATTATAGCAGGGGCATATTCTCTCAATCTTTCAAAGACTGAGTACGGGCTCCTGGGCCCCCTGAAGGCTATATTCAAAGAACCGGGATCACGTCTGATGTTGTTCGTTTCCTTTATCTATGCTTTCACATCAACCATCGGCAAGCTTGCCATCATTCATTCCAATCCCTATTTTTTCGGCATCATTTACAACGTAGCCCTCACTATGGTAATGATTGCTTTTATTCCCGTGGCAGTGAAAGCCGAACCTTTAAAAAATATGATTAAAAAGCCTCTTATCGGTTTGATTCTCGGTGCAATTGTGTCCATAGCGATCTTTAGCCATATGCTGGCTATATCGATGACAAATGTCGCCTACATGATATCGCTGAAACGTACCAGCATTCTCTTCGGAGTTCTGTACGGCGCACTGTGGTTTAAGGAAGAAAAAATCGCGGAGAAAATTATGGGAACTATCATCATGTTATCAGGTGTATTTTTGATAGGCTGGGCCGCCTGAAGGATGGGGAGAAATATATCATGAGAATGATGAGGATTTGCTTTCTGGCAACGTTGTTATGGATTACTCTTTCCGGTACCGTTTTTCCCGCACCGCCGGAAAGAATTGTTTCCCTGGCCCCCTCTGTTACAGAGATCCTCTACGATCTTGGCCTCGGAGACCGGATTGCGGCAGTTACCACCTTTTGCGACTATCCGCCGCAGGCGCTCGATAAACCGAAAATCGGCGGTTATTCGAATCCATCTATCGAAGCCATCATCGCTATGAAACCTGATCTGGTTGTTATGATCGACGATGGGAATCCGATAGAAATCCGAAATAGGTTAACGAAACTCAATATTAAAACGTATGTATTCAGGGCTAAACGCCTTACGGAGCTTCCGCAGGGAATCCGCGATTTAGGAATCGTACTCGGTATAAAAGATCGGGCCTCCAAACGGGCGGACAGGATTGAGACAGCGATTCGTAAGTACGAAAGGAAGATTCAGAAATCCCCTCCCCGCTATCTTAAGAAAAAGGCGATTTTCATAATTCAAGCAGAACCATTAATTGTCGCAGGAACGAACACGGTCATTGATGACGCCCTAAAACTCTTAGGATTACAAAATATCGCCTCCGATACTGCTTCACCTTACCCAAAATATTCTATTGAGGAGGTAATCCGGCGATCTCCCGATGTTATCTTTATGGGGCAAGGTCCGATGACCAGGGAAACGTCAAAGGGTTTCTTGAAAAGATTGGGCAGTCTCGACGCCGTCAAGAAAGGACGTGTCTATTACACGAGTGAATCACTGTACAGGCTGACGCCGAAAGCCATTTCCGGGATCGAGGAGATAGCGGGTTATCTCGGCAGGTATTAGGACTAACCCTGCTTTGGATCAGAATTTAACAAGAAAAATTTATATGATTCTGATCACGAGTTTTTGTTTGTTTTAACAGGAATAATCTTGTAAAGAGACACACGGTATGATAAAAATCCACCTATCTGTAACATTAATGAATGAAGCTAAAAGAAAGAAGAATTGTATAAGTGATGACGAAAGCAGCATTAAAAAGCTGCCATTAAGAATGGAGCACACATGATACGCATAGTCCATCTTGTATTTATTGGGATTTTTCTGTTGATTGCCTCTGTCTCTTTTGCCGCCGAAGATAGCCGGGATGCGATACCTCGCTTTTCTATCATGCGTTACCAGGTGGAAGGGAATACGCTTATTGCCGCTGACAAACTTGAAGCTATCCTTTCCCCCTTTACCGGCATAGAGAAAGATTTTGGTACGGTGCAGGAGGCGATTGAGGAGCTTGAAAAAGCCTACCGTAACCGCGGCTTTACCATGGTCGCGGTGATGCTGCCGGAGCAGGAGTTGGAAAAAGGTGTTGTTCGCCTGAAAGTCATTGAGAACCGTATAGGAAACATTAATATTAAGGGGAACCGTTTTTTTAACCGGGAGAATATTCTTGGCAGTTTGCCGGGGCTGCGTCAGGGCGAGACTCCCAATATCAATGCCGTATCTCGCAGTATCAAGCTTGCGAATGAGAACCCTGCAAAAAAGATAGACCTGCAACTGAAAAACAGCGACAAAAAGGAAACCGAAATTGACGCGAACCTTACGGTGAAGGATGAGAAGCCCTGGAAGGCAGGTATTACCGCGGACAACACGGGAGACAAGCAGACCGGCCGATCGCGCATGGGCTTCCTCTTGCAGCATGCCAATGTCTTCAACCTGGATCATCTCCTGACACTTCAATATATTACCTCTCCGGAGAATCTGAAAGATGTCAATATTTACAGCATCGGTTATCATGCGCCGTTCTATTCATTAGGGTCGTCCATAGACCTGATCGGCGCCCATTCGAATGTGAATTCCGGGACGATAAACGTGTCCTCATATAATATGGACGTAAGCGGCAAGGGAACAATACTGGGTTTGCATTACAACCAGAATCTCACCAGGATCGGCATTTATGAACATAAGGTAACCTTGGGCCTGGATTACCGGGCTTATGAAAACAATGTAGAATTTATTGGGTTCCAACTGGGTAATAATGTCACGGTGCATCCCCTCAGCCTGACGTACGCCGGGACATTGACTTTTTCAAAAGTCAATGCCGGCCTTTATCTGATGGGCATACAAAATCTGGCGGGCAGTTGGGACGGGAGAGACGGTGCAGAGGATTTCGAAAATGCCCGAACCGGCGCCCGGCGGAGTTACAATATGCTGCGATATGGCGTGAATTTAGGGTATGCCCCTGGCGGCGACTGGCAGGTACGTGCGGTATTTAACGGGCAATATACCAATGACCCGCTTGTGCCGGGTGAACAGTATGGGATTGGCGGAGCGAACTCTGTCCGTGGTTTTCAGGAGAGGGAGTTCTCCAACGATCGGGGATATTCTGGGAGTTTCGAGATATACTCTCCGGACCTGTGCAAGTTGTTTAATGTCAGTGCTTTTCAGTCCCGCATACTGGTGTTTTATGACAGAGGGTATGTTTCCCGCAAAGACCCTTTGCCGGGCGAGACGGTCAGCACTGAAATTGCCGGCATTGGTCCAGGCTTGCGCATAACGGATGGTAAAAGATTCTCCCTCTCGGCTGATTGCGGCTTCGTGGTTGATCCCCCCGATGAGAACACAGCACGATGGAGCAATGTCTGGCATTTGTCGGCAAGTATATTGTTTTAATGAATGGCATATTCGTGAAGGAGTGTAAAATGAAAGCAAATCGGTGCAGAAAAAGGAGGCTTTTCCTGACAGCCAATAAGCTTGTTTCTTTAATCACATTGATTTTCTTCAGCGCAAGCACAGTTTTTGCCCTTCCTGCCGGGCAGCAGGTTGTGAACGGACAGGTTAGCATGAATACCCAGGGCAACAACCTCACGATCACCAACAGCCCCAATTCGATCATCAACTGGCAGCGCTTTTCGATCAATACCAATGAGGCCGTGCGCTTCATCCAGCAGAGCAGCACAAGCGCCGTCCTGAACCGGGTAATCGGCCAGGACCCCTCCCGGATTCTCGGCATGTTGCAATCCAACGGCAGGGTATTTCTCATTAACCCCAACGGTATACTCTTCGGCCAGGGTGCACGGATCGATGTGAACGGGCTTGTTGCTTCGACGCTGAACATCAGCAATCAGGATTTTCTGGCCGGAAAATATAACTTCACCGCAGGGGCCTTTGCCGGGCCTATTCAGAACCAGGGCGCCATAACAACACCCGAGGGGGGAAAGGTATACCTGATAGCGCCGGATGTCGAGAACAGCGGGATTATCAATTCTCCCAAAGGTGATGTGATCCTTGCGGCAGGGCATAGCGTATACCTTGTCGATTCCCTTGATCCCGACATATCCGTTGTGATCAGCGCCCCTGAAGACAGGGCGATAAACCTGGGCCGGATCGTCGCCGAGAGCGGCAATGTCGGGATTTACGGCGGACTGATCCAGCAAAAGGGCGTCGTAAGTGCCAATAGCGCCGTCGTCGGAGAAAACGGCAGGATCTTTTTCAAGGCGAAGAAAGACGTCACGCTCGATAAGGGAAGCGTTACCAGCGCACAGGGCGCGGGCACAATAAAGATACTGGGCGGAATGGATAGCGGGACCGTCACGGTGAACGGCACCCTTGACGCCTCGGCGCCCAACGGCGGGGACGGCGGGTTCATAGAGACTTCGGCCGCAAAGGTGAGTATCGGCGATAAAGCCGCAATTACTACCCTTGCGCCTTACGGCAAAACCGGAACATGGCTGATTGACCCTACAGACTTTACGATTGCCGCAAGCGGCGGTGATATGACCGGCATCACCCTGAGCACCAATCTTGGCTCCACAGATGTAACCATCTTGAGCAGTTCAGGCGCAACTGACGGGAGTGGCGATATCAACGTTAACGATACGGTGAGCTGGACGAGCAGCCACAATCTGACGCTGAGTGCCTACCGCAATATTCAAGTCAATGCCGCCCTAAGTCACAGCGGCGGCAATGCCGCCAGCCTGACTTTGACCCCGAATACCGGCGCCGGCGGCGGATCGGTGATCACCGGAGCGAACGGCTCGGTGAACCTGGCTGCCACTGATTCGCTGACCATTGCCGGAAACGCCTACACCCTGATCGGCGACGCGACCGCCCTGCAGAACATGAGTTCAGGTCTTACCGGATACTATGCCCTCCGCCAGAATGTAGACGCCAGTGCGACATCCACATGGAATGACAATGGCTCAGGGGGCTATTACGGTTTTGCGCCTGTGGGTTACGACCCCGATTGGAAATTTACCGGTGTTTTCGACGGCCTTGGCCATACCGTCAGCGGCCTGTATATTAACCGGCCATTGACCGACTATGTCGGCCTGTTTGGATTTACCGGCAATTCCTCAACCATCCGTAATGTCGGGCTGGTGAATGTGAACATAAATGGTTATGGATCTGTCGGCGGCCTGGTGGGATATAACAACGGCAGCATTGATAATTCATACAGCACAGGTACGGTGACCGGATCCACCGATTTTGTCGGCGGTCTCGTGGGATTCAATAGGACTACCGGCGGCATCATCAGCAATTCCTATAGCACTGGGACGGTGACCGGAAACAATAATTATATCGGTGGCCTCGTAGGGCGCAATTATGAAGGAAGCATTATCAACGCCTACAGCACGGCAGAGGTAACCGGAATCTATAACGGAACAGGAAGCGTCAGTGGTATCGGCGGTCTGGTGGGGGAAACTTTTGACGGCAGCATCGACAATTCCTACAGCACGGGGACGGTAACCGGAACGAGCAGCGATGATGTCGGCGGTTTGGTGGGGCATCAATATTCTAGCAGCACCAATAATCCCCTTAGCAGCATCAGCAATTCCTATAGCACGGGAGCGGTAAGTGGAGCCAGGCACGTAGGTGGCCTGGTGGGGTATGAATATTACGGCAGCATCAGCAATTCCTATAGCACGGGGGCGGTAACAGGAATAACGAGTAATGTGGGTGGCCTGGTGGGGACTAATCAAGGAATTATTGGCAGTTCCTACAGCACGGGGGCGGTAACGGGAACATCTACTTATGTGGGTGGGCTGGTGGGGTATAATTGGGGCAGCATTACTGCCAGCTACTGGGACAAAGAGACTTCCGGGCAGGCGACAATCGGTGTTGGTGGAGGCACCACTACAGGCGTCACCGGTCTGACGACTGCTCAGATGATGACACAGGCAACGTTCACGGGTGGTCAAGTCCCATGGGACTTCACCAATACCTGGTGGATGTCCGGTGCGAATACCCGTCCCTTCCTGCGCTCGGAGTACAGCACCACTATCAACAATGCGCACCAGTTGCAGTTGATGGGAATGAGTGCGACGACGCTTGGCGCGAGCTACACCCTTGCTGCGAACATCGATATGAGCGAGCTTACGCAGGCGTCCGGATTGTGGAATACCGCAACCGGCTTTGTGCCTGTGGGTAACTACCCTGCGTACTTCACTGGCGCTTTTGACGGAAACGGCCATACCATCACCGGACTCACAATCAACCGCCCGACGACGGACTATGTCGGACTATTTGGATTTACCGGCAGTTCCTCAACCATCCGGAATGTCGGGCTGGTGGATGTGAACATAGCCGGCCTGAGATGGGTCGGCGGCCTGGCGGGGGAGAATGATGGCGCCATCGACAATTGCACCAGCACGGGTACGGTAAGCGGAATCGCCGGCGGTCCATTAGGCGGCGCATATATAGGCGGCCTGGTGGGTGATAATTACGGCAGCATCAGCAAGTCCTCAAGCACGGCTACGGTAACCGGCACCGGCACTATCGGCGGGCTGGTGGGAGGTAATAATGGCGGCACCATCAGCAGCAGTTCCCATAGCACGGGGACGGTAACCGGTGACGATACTGTCGGCGGCCTGGTGGGGGATAATGGCGGCACCATCAGCAATTCCTACAGCACGGGTAATGTGACCGGAACCGCGAGCAGTTACTATGTTGGCGGACTGGCAGGGGTTAATGAAACTGGTGGCGGCAGCATCAGCAATTCCTACAGCACGAGTGCGGTAATTGGAGAGGGTTGGTTAGGCGGACTGGTAGGAGAGAATGGCGGCACCATCACCACTTCCTCCAGCACGGGGACGGTGACCGGAACCGGCGACATTATCGGCGGACTGGTGGGAGGTAATTACGGAACTATCGATAATAATTCTTACAGCACAGGTGATGTAACCGGTAACTCTTATGTCGGAGGGTTGGTCGGGGGTAATTTTTCTGGCGCCGGTATCAGCAGTTCCTACAGCACGGGGACGGTAACCGGAACCGGCACTTATGAAGGCGGAACCGATTCGTATGTCGGCGGACTCGTGGGGTTTAATGATACGAGTAGTACCATCACCAGTTCCTATAGTACGGGTGCGGTAACCGGCAGCGGTTATTATGTCGGCGGACTCGTGGGGAAGAATTTAGGCGGCATCGATGGTTCGTGGAATGAGGGCACGGTAACCGGCAGCAGCTATTATGTCGGCGGACTGGTGGGGTGGAATGACGGCAGTATCGACAGTTCCTACAGCACGGGTACGGTAATCGGTCTCAGTGATTATGTCGGCGGTCTGGCGGGGGATAATTGGGGCACCATCAGCGATTCATACAACACGGGAGCGGTAATCGGCAACGCGAGCAGTTACTATGTCGGCGGGCTCGTGGGGTATAATCAAGGCGGCGGCACCATCAGCAACGCTTACAACACAGGCAGCGTGGACGGTTATTTCTATGTCGGCGGGCTGGCGGGCGTCTGCGAAGGCGGCGTCATCAGCAATTCCTACAACACAGGCAATGTGACCGGCGACTGGATTGTCGGCGGGCTGGTGGGCCAACTGTCATCCGGCGAAACATCCGGCGCCATCAACGACTCTTACAACACCGGCGGCGTGAGCGCCCCTGATGTTGTCGGTGGGCTCGTGGGCGCTAACTACGCCACTATCAGTAATTCATACAGTACCGGCAACGTGAGCGGCAATACCTGGCAGATCGGTGGGCTGGTGGGGCTTAATGATACCAGTGGCAGCATCACCAATTCCTACAGCACGGGTATGGTGAGTGGATCCGGCAGCTTGGTCGGCGGGCTGGTGGGCAGGAACGACGGCACTATCAGCCTTTCCTACTGGGACACCCAGACATCTAACATGTCTAACTGCGTAGGCACAGGGAGCAGCAGCGGCTGCACAGGTCTGACGACTGCCCAGATGACGACGCTGGCCTCATTTAGCGGCTGGGACTTCGAGACCACCTGGGGAATCACGCAGGGCACGACCTATCCATATCTCCTATGGCAGTCGCCCGGCACCTACCCGGTGCCCCCAGTCGCCACACCGCAGACAATATCCGGCATGCTCGACGTGGCTTTGGAAGGAAAGGTCATTTATTTCTATGTTGATGGAACACTATTTCTTGGTCAAACTACCACCGAAGCCGGCGGTCTTTACTCTATTGCGCTTTCCGGCAACCCCGTTCCCAGCAACAGTGCGCTTCTTGCCTACGTTGACGATGCCAGCCCTTGGGGCGCTTCGGTGTATCTGTCCGGCGGCGGGGATATCACCAATCTCTTGATTGGCTACAATACCTTGATCGCAGGCAGCGCTGGCGGGACGATGTCCAACACCACACTTGTAACCGCGAAGGGAGGTCTTACATTCACCGAAATCCCGTATAGTTTTTCCGGTACAAACCTGACGCTAAGCCCTAACTTCAATTTCAAGACGGCAATTGGGACAACCTATTCATTAAACGGCACGATAACAACGACTAACGGCTCCCAGACATACAACGGCCCGGTGACGGGAGCAGGGCTGCTTAGTGCAGGCGCGGCGAATGACATTACCTTAACGAATGCGAGCAACAGCTTCAGCAGCATAGGAATTCTGGGCGGCAGGAACGTCACCCTGACTAATATGGGCGCCTTTGCCCTGAACGCCTCGACAATAAGCGGGACACTTGGCGTTACATCTGGTGGCAATATCACCCAGACCGGTCCACTTTCCGTCACCGGAGCGGCGACGTTTGTAGCGGGAGCCGGAAACAACATCACCCTTGCCGGCGCTAATGACTTCACGACGGTGAAGATCACAAGCGGGAACGATGTAGCATTGAATGATGTGAACACAATTGATCTTGGCGCCTCGACGGTATCGGGTAACCTTAGCGTTACCGCTACCGGTCCGATCACGCAGCATTGAATGATGTGAACACAATTGATCTTGGCGCCTCGACGGTATCGGGTAACCTTAGCGTTACCGCTGCCGGTCCGATCATGCAGAGCGGTGCGATTACGGCAAATGTAGTTGGGAAGACGGCCACTTTTGCAGCGGGCGCGGGAAACAACATCACTCTGGCCGGCGCCAATGACTTCAGCACGGTGATGATCACCAATGGGTATGATGTAACATTGAACGATATTAACGGCATTGATCTCGGCAACTCGGCGATAGCGGGCAACCTGAATGTAACTGCCGCCGGTCCCATCACGGAGAGCGGCTATATTACGGCGAACGGCGTTGGGAAAACGGCGACGTTTGCCGCAGGGGCTGGAAATAACATCACCCTGGGCGAAAACAACGACTTTTCAACACTGACGGTGGCGAGCGGGAATAATGTATCCGTAAATGATGTCACTGCCATTAATCTCGGCGTCTCGACGGTAAGCGGAACTCTTAACGTTACTGCCTGTGGCACTATCACCCAGACGGGTCCTCTTTCCGTGACGGGAGCAGCGACATTTGCTGCCGGCTCCACAAACGATATCATTCTTGCTGACAGCAACAACTTTAGCAGCGTCGGGATCACGAACGCAAACGACGTGATTCTGAACAGCACGGGTGCACTTGCCCTGAACAACTCAACAGTAAGCAACAACCTGACTGCGATAGCCAGCGGAGATTTAACGCTAAACGGTCTTATTAATGCGGGCAGCATCGTGACGATTAACTCCACTGGCGGCGCAATTATCAACGGCATGGGAAGTTCTATAAGCATTTCTGCAAATATGCTCGATGCCATAGCAGTCAACGGCATCGGCAGCGGCGATCCCCTCATGACCGGTGTGTGCATTATCAATGCCGTTAATACCACCGCCAACAACATCGAAATTGACAACACCGGCGTCCTTGCCGTAGGCGGTCTCAGCAACGGCGGTACAGGAAATGTCATACTCCAGAACATCGGGGAAATCACTACCGATGGATCCACTATTACATCAGGTGGAGCTGTTTCCATAATCGCTAATAGCCCTCTCACGATCGGCGCCGGCGGTGTTTCTGCGAATGGTAATATAACATTGGAGGCCTCGGCGAGCGGTGCTTCTGATGACCTTACGATCAATGGAATGGTCTCATCATCAAATGGAAATATTATCCTGAAGGCCGGCAGCAGCATCATTCTT
>JAPLJS010000106.1 GCA_026388545.1 Deltaproteobacteria bacterium | reverse complement strand
TCGTCAGGCTGACCCATTGGAAAGAACAAAAAGATTGGACGGCGGAAAGGGCGTTACAAAAAGCCACCGGCGGCATCCGGAAAGCTCAAGGGAAATCTCCGTTTTCCTCTTGACATTTCTTATCATGGATGTCCCCGATTTTCGATATGCTTCTTCAAATTATATGGCATTCATTTTTGCATCAAGCTGATCGAGCCGCTGCAGGGTTGTTGCCTTAAAGGATGCTATTTGTCCGGTCAGTGCGTCAGTATTCGGCAGGCTATTCTGCAGCTTGTCAATCTGTGCTGAAATATCCGAGCGGACGGAGGCAATTGTTTTACGCACACTGCTTAAGATTCCTACGGCATTGTCAGTGATAGTCTTTAATTGCCCCGACAGGCTATCCTTGATCGCGGCAGCCTGCGCTTCAATCTGAGAACTAAATGACTGAATGGTACTCCTGAGATGTGTGCCCTGCTCTTCAATTGCCGACCGGACAACATTGATATTATGGCTAATTGTGTTTCGCGCGCTTGAAACGCTCTCTTGAATTTGTGCTCGCGCGTCGGCTATGCCTTCCGTTGTTGAGGATAGTGTATCATTAACGCTGGCTCGTATGTCCTGGAGCGTTTTTCTGATGCTCTCCACAACCATGTCCACCTGTGATTCAATCGCGGTGCGTAGTGCTTCAATCTGGTTAAGGGCCGCTGTTTGCAGCTCTTCAATCTGCCTGGTCGCGGTTGATATAAGCTCGTCAATCTTTGCACTCACCTCGTTTACCTTATCATCAATGGTCTTCAAGAGGGTATCGAACTGTTCCGATATCTGGTCGGTAAAATCCTGTATTTTTTGCGCGGCCTGCGTGCTGATTGTGTTGATTTGCTTGCTGATTTGATCCCCGATCTGCTTTATCTGATCCCCGGCGCTCTTGGCGATTGATTCGATCTGGGAGGATATCTGGGATACCACATTCTCTATGGCGCTAACGGCAGGCGCGACAAGCATTTTAGGCAGGTTTTTTGTCGGAATAGCGTTCAGCATATCCATCATTTTATCAAGGATCGATGTCAGGGTATCCATAAACGTTTTGAACTTCTCCTGGAGCTTGGCAAGCTCTGTGCGGACAGTCTCAAAGGTTGTCAGCACCATTGTTTTAAACTCATTAATCCTGCTCTGAATTGCCGCGATTGTCTGCCGGGCGGCGTTAACTGTTGACTCGACACTGGCGCGCAAGCTTTCAATCGTCTGGTTTATTTGGTCGGCAAGCGTTTCCATCGCCAGGGTCGCAGCTTCCACCTGTTTGGATATTTCCTGCTCAACCTGATCGATCCGGTCGCGCATAGACTGTATTTGCGAGCGCAATGGATCTAGGGTATTCTGAACGGTTTTATCCAGGGCGCTGATCGGCGCGCTGATGCCGGCGCGCAGGGTTTCAACGGTACCGGTAATGTGTGATTCAGATGTCTTAACGTCTGCAGTAAGCGGATCCACACGCTGCGTTATCTGTTCCCGAATGACCTGCACTTTCCCTCTGAATTCCTCGATTCTGTTGTCTACTTCTGAGTGCACTCGGCCGCTCTGGGTCTCAAGTGTCGATTGCAGGGAGTCAAGAGGCTGTAAACCGCTTGTTTCAAAGGTATTCAGCCGCGATTTTACGGCGTCTGTCTGTGACTGAAAGCTTCCGGCAATTGCCGAAAGAGTTGTTTCAATTGAATCGCATAATCCCGAAATATTGTTTCGAAGCCCCGTGATTCCCGATGCAATCCCCGCCTGTGTCGTGCGGATATCAGCCGACAGTGACGCGGCCTGAGGATTGGCAGCCGCCCTGGTAAGCATGGCTTCACACCTGCCGCTGACTTCGCTATTAAAAGATTCAAGCTCGGCGAAAAGCGGATCAACCCTTCCGCGAAGCTCGCCGGAAATTCCTTTGCACCTGCCGTCTATCTCCGGGCTCAGCGATTCGATGTCCGCCTTAAGTCCTTGATACTCGGTAAGAAGGCTCCCGCGAGAGGAGGCAATATCTCCCTGCAGCGCATCTATTTGTGACCAAACGCCCATGGGCATTTCTCCTGTTTGATTATATATATCTACACATCAGTATTTGCGGCATTCGACTGTTATTTTTTCAGTTTCATGATTTCTGCTTCAAGTCCGGAGCAATTGGAGGTTACTTCAACAGGAATCGAATCAATGTCCTTCCTGAGCGTCTGAAGCTCCTGAACAACCGCTGAACTGAGCGTTTCAATCTCAGCTTTGACCGCTGCAATTTTCGACTGAATATCACTGCTGAATTCCTCAATATCCGCAGCCAACTGATCAAGCTTTGTCCTTAAAATACCCATTATCTGTCCCCGTGCTGTGTAAACGATGAATCGGATTCAGGATTGAAAAATACTCATTGTGAATATAGTTAACCCAAATAAGGCAATTACAAACCTATTTTATCTCTGAGTTCTTTGGCGAGTGCTGTTACCTTTGACGTTAATGCACCGCTTTTTTGCGATAGCTGTGACATAACTGCTTCTATCCTGCCGGTAATCGCGGATGTTTTCCCCGTAATCGCCGCATCCATCGCCTCAAGCGCACCCTTCGTGCGGCTCACTGCCGCGTCCATTTCAGCAACCGTAGCGCTGCTCGTGGATTCATAATCACTTTTAATCCCGTCCTTTGCCCCCAAGACTTCCATGGAACACTTTGTCATGGCCGCGGCGACCTTGGGGGTGACATCGAATACCTCTTCGGTACCCGGCAGAGATTCATCTTCCTTTACTTCGAAGACGATTTTTCCCTCTTCCATTGTAACGATCCCGGTGTCTTTTCCATGGATGCGTTTTGTGCTGAAAACAGGTTTGCCGTCAACGTATATATGATTAATGGAAATGTTTGTTTTTTCATTCTTTCCCATGAGAAGATGATCACCCTGGGTATCCATAGGCAGGCGTACGTCTGAGCCCCAATCCAGATACCGGTTAATCTCGGCCCGGTCAAAATAAAGGTCAACAAGCACCCGGGTGTTTTTGTATGCAGGGAAATAAAAATGCCCCGTCAACTGCCGTGGTTCATAAGGGACGGGGATGGTTTTATTCCATAATGGCACGAATACCCGGTAACTTTCCTGTGTAGTATTTCCGGCATAAAACTGGTAGGTTTTGTCCTTGTCCTCGCCCATCTCACTTACAATTTTTCCTTCGACGCTCAGGGGATAGCGGGGCAGCGTAAAAGCAGGCAGCGACACACCTGTTTCTTCCTTCAGTTCAAGGGACGCTGTCATGTCGCAGGCATAGGTGGTAAAAAGGGTTCCCCTGTCGTCGTCACGGCCTTTTTTTTCGGAGGCGCCGGTAAGACGGATTGTGCAAATCCGGTAATCCTTACCATATGCGTAAATCTCCTTGCTCATTTCAGCTTCCATAAATCCGATGAATACGCCCGGATAAAATGGAATCAAAGGAAACTGCCGCAGTTCCAGCAAGAGCTCATGTTTCCGGGATTCCAACCTGGGGCGCTCCCGATTGGCGTCTTGAACAAGGCTTGCCTGCACCTCCCTCCTCACCAGGAGGTCTCTTCGCAGATCGTTGGTTGCCAGGGTATTGGGAAGCGGGATTTTAAGCGGATTTTCGGAATATGCATTGAGCACCCGAACATTATGCCTGCATGGTTCGGGCATGTGTAAAGAAAAACCGGCAAGATCGTTCAGGCGAACGTACTGTTCATCACCATCAACCTTTTTATTGTTCCCTAAATGGTATGTCTGATGTTGATTATCATAGGTGAATACGCCGTTAAAAGAGCGGACATACCAGATGAGAAAATCATAAAAGCTGCTCCGGACCTGATCGTTTCCGAGCCCTAAAAAAATCATCGGTTGCTTCTCATTCAGAGGCGGCCAGTTCATCTCAAGTGATATTCCCTCAGGGATCTGGGCCTTTATGACATCTTCCATAGAAGCGTCAGCGTAGAGCACCGTCGGAAAGTGCTGAGTCCACAGCACACGAGCGGCATCCTGAAATTCAATTTTGTAGTATCGAATGTAGACGGGATTACCGGTAACCCCGGAAAAGGTTGTCTCGCGAAATGACTTTCCGGTTACGAGCCCTTTGACGATAAGAGGTTCGGGAGCGGGCTCAGGCAGGTTGTGCACTCCTTGCATCGAAAGCCGGGCCTCAATTAAATCCGGTTTCGTAAAACAGAGAAACATACTATCTTCCTCCGTATCACTATAAACCCGGAATTCGGCCTGTGCTTCAAAACCGTAAGGATATAAGCTGACCCGGAAATCCGTAATATCCCCCCCAGGAATGTTAAAGACTTCGTTTTTTATTGTCAGGTACAGCGTTAACTTTAATGCATCACGAAACATATTGTCCCTCTATCCGCCCCATCGCTCTAAAAAGCACGTGCTTTGATAAGGACACCCTTCCGGCGTTATGAAATATAGGTGAATGTCTTCTTGCATGTCAAGACAATTTGAGTACAGAATGGAGTGGGTTCTGCTGTCCGGTTTCCGAATGACACGAGAGGAAATTATAAGAGTCTCTGTTATTTGTAAGGAGGCGCCTCGATGTATCCCCAATATCGCACTAATTTCGACTATTTACTCTTGACACACGATATTGTTTTCCTTATACTTCCCACACAGAATAGCGGGTTCTTTGCAAGTACATTTGATGAACTCGTAAAATGTCAAAAACCATGTCACCCTCACCTTCATCCTCTCCCATCAAGGGAGAGGAACTCTCTTTTCCCTCCCCCGGTGGGAGGGATGAAAGGGAGGGGGTATTTTCGTAGTAATGACAATTTGAGACGAAACCCGACTTTTTACGAAACCGTCACTTTTTAATATCTTAAGAACAATTCGTGTTTATATGAAAATTCTGTTTCTGGAAATTGATACCGAGCAAACCTGGGCGCTGGCTTCGGTCGGGCCCGCCTTTATTGCATCCTATATTCGAAAGCACGGGCATGACGCATCCCTGCTGAGGGTTCAGCCCGATTGCGAATTTCAGGATATAATCCGCGGTATTGAAAAGGAATCGCCTGACATTCTTAGTTTTTCTCTTACGACAAGGCAGTGGATAAGGGCCGCTTCACTAGCTGGTGAAATCCGAAGAAACCTGGATATTCCGATAATCGCAGGCGGGCTTCATCCGACGTTTGCCCCCCTCTCCGTGCTGGAATCCGGAGTCTTTGACTATGTATGCCTGGGGGAAGGAGAAGAGGCAGTCTGTGAAATGCTTACGCACCTGGAAAAGGGCGAAGACATCCGCGCCGCAGGGATTCCCAATATATGGGTAAAGGGTTTGGGGCGACCTGAAATCCGCCCGCCTGTATCGGTTGATCATCTGCCTTTCATGGCCCGTGACTTACTGGATGAAACGCACGGCGTGGTCCATATCAGCACCATGCGGGGGTGCCCCTTTCCCTGTACATACTGCGCCGGAGGCGCCATCGGCCGTCTCTATAATGACAGGGAATATATACGGCGAAGATCGGTTGACGACGTCCTGGGAGAGCTGCGGCACATCCGCAAAAACGCCCCCATAAACTATGTTATTTTTCTGGACGATACATTTACGGTGAACAGGGGCTGGGTGGAAGAATTCTGCACGGCGTACGGACGGGAAATCGGTACAGACTTTTCCATAAACGCCCGGGCGGAAACCGTAAGCCCTGATATGATAACCATGCTGGCACAGGCCGGCTGCAAGCACATCATATACGGCGTGGAAAGCGGGAGCAGGCGCGTCCGGGAGGATATCCTGAAGCGGCCCGGTGACAACAGGCAGTTTATCGATACCTTCAGGTGGACCAAGGAGGCCGGTATGCTGGCAACCGCCAACTACATGATCGGCATTCCGGGAGAGACGTCGGAAGATATCGAACAGACCCTTGCCCTGAATGACGAACTTGCACCGGATGATTTTGGCTACTTCGTGTTCTACCCCTATCCCGGAACCTTTCTTTTTGAGATATGCCGTGAGAGAGGATATCTGCCGGAAAACTACCAGGCTCTCCCCGCCAACAACAGGCGGTCGATTTTAAAACTACCCGACCTGACGGGGGATGAGATCGAGGACTATTATACGGTATTTACCGATGCTCGCGAAAAAAATTACCTGAAACGATACGGCAGCGCTTATAATGAAGCACATAAAGCCATTGCGATCAAAAGTTTCAGAGACAGCGCGGATACCGGGTAGGATCGATCAGTCATTTATCCTTGACACACTCCTTACTTTTCCCTACACTCCCCACACAGAAACGCAATTTCTTATCAAAGAAAACAAACCCTGACAGGTGAACCTTGAACGCTGAACTCCTCCGCCAAGTCCCATTGTTGAGCGACCTGCCGAAGACCGAGATTGATTACCTGGTTTCGACGCTCCGGGTGATCGAGGTCGAATCCGGGGCCGTGCTCTTCCGTGAGAGCGAGTCCGGAGAAAGTCTCTACATCGTCATTGAGGGCAGCCTGGAAGTGGTCATCGGGTTAGGTTCACAGGATGAAAAAATACTGGCCACCCTGGGGCCGGGCGAGTTCATTGGTGAAATGAGCCTGGTGATCCCCGGCGGGCTTCGCACGGCCAGCGTCCGCGCCAGCGCCCCGTCGCGGCTGTGGTTGATGACCCGTGCCGACTTTGACGGCCTGCTTAACCGCCGGCCCACTTTGGCCTATGCGATCGTGCAGACGCTCAGCAAACGGCTGGACGCCACGAACACAGCCGCTTTCCGCGATCTGCAGGAAAAGAATCGTCAGTTACAAAAGGCCTACGACGAACTCAAGGCCGCCCAGGATCAGATCATCGAGAAAGAACGTCTGGAGCGTGAACTACAGGTTGCGGCGGAAATCCAGATCAGTATCCTGCCGCAGGAACTGCCGCAGGTAGCCGGGTTCGACTTCGGCGCTTTGATGGTTCCGGCCCGGATGGTCGGAGGTGATTTTTACGATGTCTTTTCAATAAGCAATGATCGCATCGGCATTGTCATTGGTGATGTAGCGGATAAAGGGGTTCCTTCGGCCATCTTCATGGCGCGGACGCATGCCCTCATAGCTTCGGAGGCGTCCCACGGCGGCTCTCCCGGATATGTCCTGCAGCGGGTTAATCGTCATTTGATTCAACTGAAACAATCCGATCTCTTCGTCACCGTCCTCTTTGGCGTTTTGTACCACGAGAGCGGCGAATTCGATTTCGCCCGCGCCGGCCACGAAATGCCTGTACTCATTACTGCCGGGGGAAAAGTCGAGGCGCTTTCACGCAAGCCCGGTCAGGCAATCGGCATACTGGGAGAACCCGTCTTTGATGAAAAGCAGATCACCATACCGCCCGGCGGCATGCTGGTCTGCTACACCGACGGAGTGACGGACAGCCGCAACCCCTTGGGCGAATCTTTTGGCCGGGATCGGCTCCATGATTCCCTAATATCCCTTTCCGGGCAGAGCGCCCAGACGGTATGTAACCAAATCTTGCAGAGATTGAAGGCGCACCAGGCCGAAGCTTTCCAGGACGATGATATTACCCTTCTGGCAATCCGTTCGACTTGTCTCTGTTAATGTTACGTATGTATGATGCGGCCATGATTTCGGTCATTTCTCTTGACACATTACGCACCATTTCCTATACTTTCGGGGCAATTCCGGGGACATAATATAGATTAATAATGCAGATTTATTTTAGCTTTTACCGTTGTTTTGAAATGCAGTAGGCGACTATATCAGGCGCGAGCGACGGTTGCTCGAGATCGGCCGCGCCAAAGGAGCAACGATGAAGAAGGATGAAAAGAAGGGCATCTATCTGACCCAGGTGACCGGCATGCCCGACATCTGCTTTCTCACGTTTCACCGGCCTGTGACCATCTACAGCGGGGACGTTGTCGACTGGCACGCTGGGGCATACCTCCATCCCGGGCAGAAGAAGTGGGTCAAGATCGACGAGAAGTTCGTAAGAGACAACGAGGCCAAATTCACTTACAGGCTCCTTTGGGACTTCAGCCCCAAAGACGCTCCACGCATGGCGTACCTCGACCTCTTCTCCGAGACGATCTACACGGATCTGAAGGGTTTTACGCACGAAAAGCGCAGTGAGTACCTCAAAGGGCGGACATTCGGCTCGGCGATCGAGAACTGCCCCGGTCTCATCATGAAGGCACTCAAGTCCGGCTTCGACGCGCTTGGCATCATTCACAGCGCTTACACCGGATGGCGCACTTCCGCATTCACGGTGGGCGATATCAGCATCTACATGGAGCGGATGCTCACCTATGGCAAGAAGTTCCTGGACGGTAACCTCTACCGCGAGGTCGAAGCGGTGAGCCCGGTCGGGGTCTCGCTTCCAAAAGATCCGGCTGGGTACCTCCATACCTGGAGGCTTGGGGCGGACCGTGGCAGCCAGGACGGCCAACTTTACGGCCAGCACATCAAGAACACGGTCCTCGGCAACTACCATCCAACGTCCGGGAAAGTCGGGTCGTTCGCGGGCGGCGAAGATCGCGATTTCCGGTCGCCCCTCATCGACCCGAAGGCAGGCTACGTCGTGGTTTCGGAATACGGCTTCCGCGGCGACACGCGACCCCCGGTCGACATCCAGGCGCTCGGGGGAATGCAACCAAACGCCATCCGGGATGACCGGCAGGCGCCGCGAGGCACGTTGGAAGTGCTGGACAGCTTTGATCATCAGGCCAGCTGGGGCTCCGACTACTCTGGCTATGTTTCGTGGTCGCGCAACATCGGCACCGCCTACAAGTTCATGCGCATGGCGACGAAGGGGAACAGCGACGGATGGATCTATGCGGCGCGGTGCCGAGACGCCGTGGATGTGAAGGCCACCTTCTTGAAGCCGCGGTACGAGGAATACGAGATCTCGGTGCCTGGCGGCACCGAATGGTCCGACATCGTCGCCTGGCGAAAAGCGTGCAAGAAGGGGGTGGAGTATGTCTGGGACTCGAAAGTCTACCTGACGACGAACCAGAGCGTGCTCCCGAAGACCAAGCGGGCCGAGCTTCTCAAACTCTTCAGTTGGCCGATTAAGGTGGTCAAAACAGGCGCCTAGGAGACTGGTGTTTTTCTCTTGACCACCCCCTCAGCGGGCGCCTGTCCTTGCAGGTAGTTAGCGGGAACACATAGGCACAAGGTGGAGCAGTTCTATCTTTTAATGTGTAGGCTTTATTGTGAAGGAGAAGAATTATGACGCTGCAATATGAAAAGCTTAATAATGACTCTGCCCGTTGGAAAAAAACAAAATCAATTAAAACGATGATGGACCTGGACCCTTTTGCGAAAGTATACGGACTGGCAGCCCAGGGATCTATAAAAAGCTCTTCTCTTTTAACATTAAAAGCTTTAAATCCGCATATCGCCTGTAAAGCATCTGATTTCGCCCAGCTTGCCTATATCCCTTATAATCAGCGAACTGATGTGGGCCAAACATGGTCCGAAGAAATGTATGCGCAATTTTTGGCTCAAAGCAATCTAAAACAATGGTATTTGCAGCACCCGCTCTATAAAGAAGGATTACAATGGCTCAAGAATAACAGCTCATTTAAAAAATTTAACCCGAAGACGGATACATTCACCTTTACACTTGAGGAAGGCGCAGTTGAATTAAAAAAAGTCACAACAGACAAGAGTTATGAACATCACCTTTTAAAAAAAAAGGAGTTAAAATCCGAAAGTTATAGTAGAAAACTAAAATTTTTTGAAGCAAGTGAAGCGAGGGCAGTGTTAAAAGGTTGGACGTATAAGCTATTTGAGGGAATTGCAGGGAAAAAGAGCAAAAAAGCACTCGAGCCTTTCGGATTTGTAGCAAAAGGCAAATTGAATAATGCTGATATTGTCTTCATTGCGTTTCGCGGAACACAGGGTGATTCAAAAACATCGAGTCCGGACTGGAGAACGGACTTCAATATGGAGAAAACAGACTTTTACACAAAAGAGGTTGTTGATCATTTTAGTCCCCCTGCTACGTATAATAATTATTTTTTTAGGCCTATCGGAAAGGTACATAAAGGATTTCGGGACACATATGTAAGTACACGTAACCAGATTCTTTCAATTTTATCGGATTTTGGGCTTCCCTATCAAAAAGACAGGAAAAAACTTCGAGATTATCCTCTCATCTGCGTTACCGGTCATAGCCTGGGAGGTGCGCTATCAACGGTATGTACGGCGGATTTGTTTTGTTTGGGATATGATGTCGTGTTATATAATTTTGCAAGCCCTCGAGTAGGAGGAGAAACTTTCTCCGAATGGTTTAATATTAGATTTGCGTTGACACATAGTACCAAAGCCCAATCTTATAGGGCATGGCGCATCAATCGACGTCAAGATCCCGTACCGCATACACCAACCGGCCCTGATGCCGTATGGAAACACGTAAAAAATCTATGGCAATTGGATTCCAAGGATAAAATATCCCCTGCCGCCCATGACATGGAGGAACATCGGGAGCTTACCTATACATTAAGCGGAAATGGCGGCTATAAAGCGATAACGACAAAAGAAGTAGAATCAGTTCGTCTGGACCCGAGTGGAAACGTGATAGACAACAAAAACCAATTTATAAAAGGGACCATAAAGAAGGGCTTAACAAAGGTCCAGGTACCGATTAATTTAAAAAAATGACGGAAATGATTTGCAAATCAATCCGCTGTCGGGCAGAATTGCGAAGGAGGTTTAGTGTATATGAGTAAAAAGGCGAATGTCATAAATCTGAAGCCCTCAGATGTCTCTCAGGATACAAAAAAGCGAATGCAGCTTGACTCCGGCCGTCAGATCATCGTTCACTCCGATGAAAAGGAGGATCTTATCCAGATCGTCAATCCGAAGGGGGAAATCGCCATGACGGTTCGTATGACCGACGCCGGGCCGGTTGTTACCGTGCGCGGGGCTCACCTGGAGCTCAAGTCAACCGAAACCATTACCCTGGAAGCAAAGAAGATAACAATACACGCCAAAGAAGAAGCGGTGGTGGAGAGCGAGGGGAGTCTGGAAATAGACTCTGCAAAAAAGATGGACATCCATTCCGACGACGAAATCCGCGTAGACGGAAAGATGATCCACCTGAACTGACGGTTCATATTCCCTCTCCCTCGATGGGAGAGGGTAAGGGTGAGGGTGAAAATACGATTCATCTACCCCCTCCCCTCATTCCCCTCCCACCAGGGGAGGGGAAGTTTCTCAGAAGGATGCAAACATCGGGAGGATAAATTATGCCGGCTGCTGCACGCATAGGCGATATGGTAAGACAGGACACACCCCACTGCCACGCCCCCATCCATCCGCCGGCGCCTGTTCCCACGCCTGTGCCCCACCCGGCGCTTCCGTTAGCAATAATCACCGGTGTGTTTACGGTGCTCATCGGCAACCAGCCTGCCGCGCAACTCGGAAGCACGACCATGCCATGTATACTTCCCGGTTGTGTGCCCGGAGGCCCCGGTACAGTAGTCATGGGATCGGCGACCGTCATGATCGGCGGGTTGCCCGCTGCCAGAGTCAATGATTTAACCGCTCACACCAGTTGTGTGGCGCCGATTCCCGCCCCTGTGGGAAAAATCATGCCGCCCGGATGCCCGACAGTGATGATTGGAGGGTAAGCCTCATCAAACAGCTTCACTTTGAAAAACTCAAACCCTTGTGCCCGGTATGCCGGTCAGCCGGACGCGAATCGTTGCTTGAGATCCGAGCCGTCCTCAAAGAGGGCAACGATTCGATAATAGAAGGGATTCTCGTTTGTTCAAACCATCAGTGCCTCAGCGAATATCCGGTGCTTGACGGCATCCCGGTGATTGTAGCAAACCTGAGAACCTATATTTCACAGAATTTTCTTCCGGTCCTTTGCAGGGACGATCTGACCGACACCATGGAAAGCATCCTGGGGGACTGTTTCGGCCCGGGATCGGCCTTTGATTCCCAACGACAGCATCTCAGCACCTACGCGTTTGATCATTACGGCGATCTGGACCCTGAAGAATCAACGCAACCTTCCGTTTCGCCGGGATCGATAGTGAAATTGCTGAGGCGTGGACGCCCGTTAATGGAGCGCACGGTGAAAGGGCCGGTGATCGATATGGGCTGCGCGGTCGGCCGCACAACGTTTGAACTTGCGCACACGTGTGATGAACTCGTCCTGGGTGTGGATCTAAACTTCGGCATGCTGAAGACAGCCGCGACAATTCTGGAAAATGGATACGTTTCCTATCCCCGGCGCCGTGGGGGTATCGCGTTTGAACGCAGGAATTTTCCGGCAGTATTTGAAAAGGCGGCAAATGTCGATTTCTGGGTATGTGACGCGACAGCTCTTCCTTTTTTGGAAAATACTTTCTCCGCGGGTGTGAGCCTCAATGTCCTCGACTGTGCGTGGTCTCCCTATGACCACTTGAAAGAAGTCGGCCGGATACTCATGCCCGGCGGCAATGCCGTCGTCTCAACCCCCTATGACTGGACCGCACACGCCACACCGGTGGAAGCGTGGCTGGGAGGCCACTCGCAGCGGTCGGAGCATAAAGGCGCAAGCCCCGCCATCCTGCGATCCCTCTTTTCCGGTGGCGGCAACCCCCACGCGGTCGAAGAACTTGAACTCCTCTCGGAAGAAGACGTCCCCTGGACCCTGAGACTTCATGACCGGAGTGTCATGGAATACCTGGTTCATATGATGATTATCCGGAAGAAAACTGTATCCTCAATTCGTACGTAGTACCAACCTGCAAAAAAAGGCGTCATTTCGAAGGAACGGAGTGACTGAGAAATCTGCATTTGTCAGACCCCCCACTTCTTGAGCTGGTCAATCTTCTTGTTCCGGTCCTTCAAGGCGGTCAGAACATCGTTACGATTCGACGTGTGCTCCCGCCGCAACTTTTTTCGGTCCGCCTTCAACAACTCCGCAGCCCGCTCTATGGTCCATCGTTGTTGGGGATCTTCCTCAATCAGGCCGCAGGCTGTTTCGGCAAGATCCAGCAGCCCTTTTTTCCGTAGATCTTCGCTGACGTTCTTGCTGCGAAGCCGGTCCTTCCAAGTTTGTATGCGACCGAGAACCTGTGGCTGCTGCTCACCGAAGTTGACTTTCACTTCATCCATTTCCAGGAACGGGGCGAGCAGGCCGTTGATTATGGTCATTCCCACGGCAAAGCTATCTCTCTTAGCGAGATCGGCGCTGGTTATTATGTCATCTCTACTTCCCCAATCCCAGACTTCGGGGCCGATGTAGCCACCGGTGCCGAAGTTCCAGCTTCCCGGGTCAGGAAGAATCCAAAATCGTCCGGCCTTGCTATGAAGCGTGGAGCTCATGGCGAGTCCGAAATCAATGATCTTGGCGAAGTCGCCCTTGCAGATGATCACGTTTTGGGGTTTCATGTCCAGGTGAAAGACGCGGCACTTGTGCATGTGGGCAATACCTGCCAGGATGCCCTGGGCGTACAGGAGGACGAGATGCTTCGTGAGGGTTTCGTTTTTTAGATGCGTGAGATCGCCGTTGCCCATTTCCATGAAGAGACATAAGCGATTTTCGGAAAGCACCGTGTCGACAAGCCCTACGATGTTCGGGTGTATCCCGAGCAGCGCCAGCACACGGGCTTCCTTAATTAAATCGGTCATGGCGTCTTTTACTTTTTCATCCTTTATATCCGTACCCGAGATCTTGACTGCCACGGGTTCCTCGCGCGCTTCTTCACCGATCTTGATCGGTTCAAGCCGCTTCATGATTTCATAGATATTTGTTCCGCTTCCACCTGAGCCGAGACGCCTTTTGATGCTGCCAAAGTCTGTTCCTCCTTCCCCTTTGTCGAAATATGAGGGCACTTGTTTTTGTTTATCAGGAGACTCAAGAATATTGAGCGTGTTGATGAAGATCTGGTGGGTGCGTTCAAACACGGATACGTTCTGGAAGGCGGTGGTCTTGACTTTATGCTTTTCAAGCAATGGACTCTGCTTAATTTGTTCCTTCGACAGAGAGATCTTTGAATGCTTGACCAGGCTCCGTATGATCCAGTAGAGCCAGGTTTCGAAGACGTCGGGATGGAGGGCGAACTCCCGCAATTCCGTCGTATGCAGTTTGATGATGTGAAGAATCTTCAGCCTGCCGAACTTATCGGGTTTGCCGCCCGGCTCGAAACTCAACTGCCACTTGACGACGTCCTTGAAGGCAAGCTTCTTCCAGAAGATGACTTCTTTGTAGTGGAGCACCGGCCCCTCCCAGTCGATCTGTACATCTGTGGTGTAAAATTTTCCTTTGCCGCCGGGGCCTCTGTAATCGGCCTTCGCCGTGAGCGAGCGGACTTTGGGCATGGCGTCAATCCTTTCTTGATAAAAATTCCCTTTCTGACGGGTCAAGTATATAGAACAAATTCCTTGTATATAGACTGAAATCGAGGGTCGAGTCTTGACCCCTTTTCCTCTCCTGGCACGTTAAGTGCGTTGATGTGCATCCACATTATCCACTGGTGAAACCCGAAGTCAAGAGAAAATCGGGTTTGACGCAGCCATCGTTTCTATCAGTATTCGTTGCGATAAATGTACTTGACATACAACTCTCTTCTTCTTATATGTCTCATACATAAGTAAACCTTTATCAGGAGCATACCCCCGTGTCATTGTTAATTGAAAAAAACCGTATCCTCAGCGAGATCGACGCCTACCTCAAGGGGAAGCACGATCCCGACAAGATCAAGATAGCCAGTGCGTGCCGAATGACGGTGCAGTTGGCCATAAACTTCCGTGAACTGCTATCCACACTACAGGCGTTCCGGGACGAACTGGTGCTGCTGGTCGGTAAAAAGAACATCAAACGCTGGATTTCCCATTCCGCCGGTCAGTTCGATAAGACTCTATGCAAGGCGATCGAGCGATGTACCACGCCGGCCGCAAACGAGCGAGGATTGGCTATGGGGATGAAGAAGGCGCCGGACACCACCGTTAAGGACTGGAACCGTAACGCTGGTGGCACAGGATACATCGTCAATGACAGGGCCTTCACGAAGACAGATGCGACCATCGACGACATCCGAAAGTTTCTTCGCGAGGCCGGAATTGCCAATGAGCGCATCCGCGACTTCCTGTGCGACTACTCCAACCAGGACGCCCTGCTCGGCATGGGTCACGCGTTCGGCGTAGTGGTGCATGGGGCAACGGGAATGTTTCCGGTTTACAGCGGCGCGTTTCACACGATCAAGAGTAAAACATCCCGCTCAGTTGTCTGTCGAGATCAGACTGAGTTCTCGATGCTCGTTGGAGACCACGGTCGTCAAATCCAGCTTAAACCTCCGCTGCACTTCATAACAAACTACGAGTTAGTCGACGACGGGCGGGAGGTGCAGATGACAAACGTTGTCTATTCGCTCGACAGCCTGACCGCTGTTCCCAAGGAGTTACAAACCAAGATCCACGCATCGCTCGCTAAGATAAACACCGTGACATGATGCTCCGCCCTGTTGGCAAGGAGTTTCACTTATGCCGCACACACCCGCTTGAACAGCGTATCGCTGATGAGGATGAGACCGAATTCTAGGATTTTCCCGGAATTCTCAGCAATCGGGACATTCATCTAAGGGATACCCGTGCAGTTCGCACATGGGTACATTTCCTGTACCCGATGGCGCCGTGCGAGCGGTTCAGCTTCCCATGATCCGCAAATTTACTGTGGGCGACATAACCGCTTCTCTATAATCAACATCTTCTTCAGTAATTACAGGAACAAACATCTGCGGCTGTGGCTGTAAGGTAATAGAGACGCCGTAATGCATCGTTTCGAAAAAGGCGCAGGCGACGCATTGTCCCAGAAGAAGCACACTGGGCAATCTCTCATCATCAGTTTTGGCGGATTCGAGATATTGGTAAACCGCATTGTGGAGCTTCACAAGGTGTTTTGCCTTTTCATGCCGATGCTTCGTGATCATTTTAAAATTGATGGTCATCATCTTGCGCGTATATTCGATTTTGTCTTTTAAACTATTTTTACGGAACTTGGGCGCCTTGGCTTGGGTTGCCTTGTCCAGCTCTTCATTGAGATCGAGGTATCTTTTTTCGTCCTGCATGATTGCTTTTATAATCCTTCGTTCTTCGTCCCTTTTTATCTCTTTGCTCTTATTCTCGAAGGTCTTGACCTCATCATCGATTTTTCTTAATAACTGAGGTCTGATGTTTTTTGTTTTGCTGATATCTTGCCAGAACACAGATTTAAGCATAGAGAGCCAATTATCTTTATCCTGAAGTGCAATCTTATCGCTCACAGCAAGCTCCCGAATCTTCGGATAATGTTTTTGCGTAGCAACATCGATCATTCCCTGTTGAGCATTGAGTCTTACTAATTCCAATTCCAGCCTGTCGCCGAGTGAGATGATATTATTTGGCTGTATAAATACTTCCCTTTTAAGCGCCGCAATAAGGTCTCCCGTGTTGCCTTCCAGTAAAGCATCTGCATAGCCATCCATCAACCTGTTCCACACGACGGAGGCACAGTTTATTTCATTTGTTATCATCTGCCATTGCGGATTAGGGCTTCCCTTGAATATTCTCCATGAAAGCCTGATAGCGTCCAGTGAAATCCCCCATACGAACCGGAATTGAACCGGCGGGACGATGTCAGGGTTCAAAATCCTTTTCAGGTGTGCACACGGCAGATATATCTTCACATCCGGAAGCTTCGCTATCTCATACTGGTTAAGGTCTTTCAGTACTTCATCTTCGTCCCTTATGTCGTAAGCGTAATCAAAAACATCATCTCGTATTTTTTTGAGATCGAATTCTCTTTTTCCCGTTGCCGCGTACCGCGATCCCTTCTTCACCTTCTGACGTTTACCAAGGCCGATCCTGCCCTGGCTGATCATCTCGTCCATATTGCTGAACGCATCCTTGAAACCCATCGCGCTCCAGTCTTTCTGAAAGTCACTCTTATCTTCCTCAGGATCAGAATATTGATTCCATACTTTTTCAAGGTATTTTTCCACCACGTCAGGATCGTCTTTATTACAGGCTTGATAGAGGTATGAGAGGAAGATTGCTATTTTCTTACTCCCCCCCAACTCAAGGGATTCGTCAATCCCGTAATCCTTGTGAGCTCCTCCATATCTCGGCTGAAAATATAACTACTCCTGCGGCAATTTTTTCTTAGCTACCTTTTGCACCTTGGCGCTGTCAATAAAGCCCCCAGACGGCCACCAGCTGATATAATCTAATCGCTTTACTTTATCATCCGTATCATCCAGTTTCTTTAACTTAAGAGCGGCATGTCCACAGCTCGATATGCTCTTGTATTTCCATATTACGAGGACAGCTTCCTTTTCATGCTCATCTTTAAGTTTCCCTATTGTTTTTGTGGGCCGGTCTTTTTCAGTAATTTTCTGATCTTTAGCTTTAGCGCCGATCTTCGGCTTACCAAAAAAATGGCTGGGTTTGTGTGGCGTCATCGCCTTATTCTCCTCTATCGCTGTTTGAAAAGACGGGGTTATGATGCTTCATTTATCTATTGCTCCTCGTCTTCGGGCATGCTTTCATATTCATCCGGCGCCCCGTAACCTCCGCCTGCACCGGAGGCGCCCAGATCGACAGCTTCCGGATCAAAGTCGATAAAGCTTACCAGGTCGACCTTATATAAATCCTGCAGGGCCTGCCAGGCCGCACTTTCTTTATATTCGGCATAGGCGGTCAGATTGTTGATATTGGTGGCAAACTGCAGCGCAAACCTGACGAACAAGTTCGGGAAATAGATCCTGGGATCGAAGTTGGCAATGATGGCATTGATGTCATCGGCGACAATGGCGGCGCTGGCATATTTTCTTTCGGAGACAAGGTGGTCGAAGGCCTCAAGTTTTTTTATGAGAAGTTTCAGATGATAAGATCCTTCCACGCCGACCATCTCTTCCTCCGCCTCCGGCGCAGGTTGATAGAACCGTTTTCTCCCCTCTCGTCGCGGTTCCCGTTCAATTTCTTCCCCTTCTTCCGCCGCTTCCCTTTCTTCCCCCTCCTCCGGCTCTTTTTCCTCTTCCGGTTCGGGTTCAGGCTCGCGGTAGACGAGGCGCTGAAAAGATTTCAACCAATCATTTATCTTCATCAGGCCGTCGAGCACGGGACCGGCCGCATCTTCCAGGACCGGTCCCAGGATGCGCCGCAGTTTCTCGCCCGCATCCAGCGCCTCCTGGACATGATCGTTTGAGACTTCAGCTATCCAATCTTCATAAAGACCACTCTTCTTCTCCTCCTCATATTGTAACTTTTTGATGATCTGCCTCATCAGCCAGTTCAAAATGGTCTGGATATGCTTCTTTCGATTTTTCGCCGGCCCCAGGGCCTCCATGTTGTCGCTCAGGAGGTCATCCATGCACAGATAGATGTCGGCGATGGCCAGGACGCCCCGCTCCATGAAATGGCCATAGAAAAAGTAACCGATGATGCGGATGTCATAGATCTTTTCCGCCAAGATCGCCTCTGTTTTGGACGCCGCTTCCTCGTATTTTCCCTCCTGCACCAGGGTGGCGATATCGCTGAACCGCGGATCGGTGGTTTCCAGGCCGGGACTCTCGCTAACTTCAAGCGTTCCTTGTAAAAGTTCGATATTCATTGGGATCTCCACTATTCGATTTATTGAGTAATTTAAAATCCATACCTGATGTACTTGTGAGCAACTGCCCCCTCCCCTCAATCCCCTCCCACCAGGGGAGGGGAAGTTTCAAAGATTTCTTACTGTTGCGACCGCAGAAAGTAATCTTAAATGACAGAGCAGGACTATTTCAAAGCTCTTTTTTTATTTTCTCCAGGGCTTTGCGGTGCCGGGTGCGCGCAATCTCAAGGGCCGTGTCCTGATCTGTTGTCAGGCACGCCAGACAGATTTCAAAACCCTCGACCGTCTTCAGGTTAACGGGAAGCACCTCGCGCTGGCAGGCTTGACACCTCAGTCCGGCCTCATGCTCTCCGGTACCGGCACGCTTTTTTTCCGCTCCGGCCGGCTGCTCCGAGACCGCAGCTTGAAACGGTTTGGGCTTTTGGGCTTTTATTTCCGGCAGCCCGTAGTAGCAGTCAGGGCAGTAGGGATAGCCGTCGAATTGCTTGCTGCCGATAGCAGGGATTTGCCTGCCGCAACCGTAACACTGAACAGGACTGCTTAAGTCCACACGGACCTGTGCCACCGCCTGTTTCTCCTTACGGTCCATGCCCGATCTATTCACCTCGTCTTCCGCACGGGGTGGAATATCCGGTTTTTGCACCAGGTTTTCATAACATTCCCGGCAGAACAGAAGCCCCAGCATTTCGTGGCCCGCGCCTTGTTCAATTTCCTTTTCACAAACCAGGCATCTTTGCAGTTTGCCAGCCGGCTCCGGCACAGGCGCCTCAACCATTTCATCTTTCTTTGCTTCGGCCTTTTCCATGAGAGCATGAAAACACTCAAGGCAAAAGGGCCACTGGGCGACATTTTTATACTCTCTGGCGGAAAGGTCGATGCCGCATTTTTTACATTCCATTTGAATTCCTTTCAATGTACAATCTTACTTCATTATCCCGATCATCCGGCGGCGGTTATTGTCTTTTCGTAGTGTTGATTTCCGGTACCTTCTTCGACGGATCGGAATGATTCGCCGATATGCCCTCTGAATATGCGGATCCGCCGATAGGTGTCTTCGTCGCTTTGAATCCTGTCATAGCCCAGATAGGTTTCCGCATGGAGACGCACCCACCGTTTCTGGGATTTCAAAACAAGGAGAATTTCCAGATCGATGCCCGTCGGTTGCAGGATGGGAAATACCAGGCTGCTAAGCCGATTTTTAATTTCTCTCGGCCAGGGCGCCTGGGTATCGGTCATCTCCTCTTCACTGTAAAGGGTAACCCTTCGTCCCTGTACGTCGACGCTGGTTTTGTTGCCGAAGACCGCGTCGCCGCCGAGAACGGTTTTCCCCAGAAGGACCGGCCGTGTTTGCACATCACTGCTTAACACGGCATTTTCAACCTGAACAACGATTTCAGGAAAAACCGTCTGAAAAAGCCAGTGTAGCGTCCCTATGGATTTGAGGTTAAGAATCTGAAGGTAGCGCCGTTTGGTCAACTCCCAGTGAGGAAAAAAAAATCTGTTTATTTCAGGGTAAATATTGCAGATATAATCCCGGATCAGGTGATGATCGAAATATCCGATAAAGTCGACAAGCGACTGCCGGCCGGCTTCTTCGTCTTCTATCTTTTTCCTGAAATAGGACGGAAGAGGGGATTGCACGCCGAGAAGGCCCATGTTCATCGTGATGAGCGCCTCGCGAACCGGCTCATGTATAAACGTGATGTCATGTATCAGGCCGGATTGCGAGCAGATGCTGTTGTGGCTCCTGAACCTGATTTCCTCCGGGGAGTAGTTCATGGTCATCAGGAGACGCAAAAGAGAGATTATATCGAACTCATGGATTCTTTGTGATACGCTTTCTTCCAGGTCGTTCATGGGTAAAATTCCCTAAAAAGTTCATCTCTGCGGTTGTCCTTCAACACGGTGCACCACGAACGGGCAGTGAGACATTATTTCCGCTATCGGCTGCGTCCGGCAATCTCAAAAGCTTCCACAAGATCATCGATCCGGTTCAAGACCTCATGAATGGCGGGAATCATTTCAGCCTGATTTTCCGCCGGGGTCTGACTTTCTTCAACTGTCGGAAATATAGGAATAAGAAGGGCATGCAACTCTTCTAAAAGCAGGTTGAGCGCTGCGGCATCATCCCCGGAAAAGCGTTCTTTGATGAGTGCCTGCAGACGTACAAAAATCTCCAGGGGGGCTTTACCTTCTGTTTCGGCGCTGACCGGCCCGCCTGCTCGCTTTTTTGTCTTTTGCCAATTCCTGCGCAAGCGTTCCGGAGCAAAAAGGTCATCGATTTTATTTGGCATGGCCTGCACCATTATTGAAGTACACAAGATTCCAAAACTTTGGGCGAGACGAAGGGCTCCCGCCTATATTTACTTTACTTTCCTGCACAATCGCGGTTCATAGATACTTGCCCAGAATCACAAAAAAGAAATAGGCGAACACAAGCACGCCGGCCATTATCAGGTAGTTCCAGTAGGGCGAACCAAAGTGCCTGAGTTTAACCATCTCTTCGGCTTCTGCAGGGGCGATGTATATCTCGTCCTGCTTAAGCCTTGCCTGAAGTTTTTTAAGATATTCAGTAACCTTGACAGGGTTGTTCTCATAGCGCCCGCGAAATCCGTAACGCATACAAAAATAATATACCTCATAAATAAAGGTATGCGTCTGGGGCTTCGGCAGAATGTCATCCAGTATTTCGTAAAAGACCTCACCGGCATTGTCTATTTGAAAGAGTTCCTTCTGAAGAAGAGGCCAGTTTATGTTCATGGTATGCAAAAAGTTTGTCTGGATCAGCTCATCAATCTGAGCCACAACGGCAAAAAGTACGATATAGGTGTCCCGCTCAGAATACTGCTCGGCAAGTGTAGCTTTTAGAAAGTCAAGCTGGTTTCTCAGTTCCGCACGAATACGCACAATATCATCGGCGCTATAGACGTCTTCTCCTGCATCCGGCTCTCTCTCTTCACTTTCTTGCAGTTCGCCTCTGCCGGTATAGAGCAATTCTTCAGGGGTGGAGAGGCTTCTCCCGCAGAGCTTCTCCATCCTGGTGTAGACCTCATGAATAGCTTCCCATTGTTTATTTTTCATTGTACGTCCTTTACTTGAGAAGATCCCGGTTTGCTTCCTGCAATCTCTTTTTGAACCTCTATTTTGGCGCCGGAAATCCAGGCATTAAGAATATTTTCTACCTGCGTGAGGAAAATTTCCATCAGGGGCTCCCTGCTTGGATCATATTCCCGAAAGCGCAGGATATATCTATGTTTCAGCAGGCCCGAAAAGTGTGTGTCCTGCAGCGGGGATTTTTCAATCCGCACATCAACCAATAACTCACAAAGCGCTTGGTACTGCCTTTGCCGCATAATTCCCATGACTTGGAGGATGTCCATCAAATCATCACGGCTTAAGGTTTCCCGGTTTGTCAGGGTAAGAAAATGGAGGAATCCCTCTATAGTGTCCTGGAAAAGGTTTTCGGCATGGGGTACAGGGTTTACAAGCAAATCCCACTTCAGCCCGACCGTTCTGCGACTGAAGGGGGTAACCGTCAGCCTTTGTGAGATTTTTTCGGTAAACCACGGCTGAAACCAGAGCGCTTCGGTTGCTATGGTCCGTGGTTTTTCAAATGCCTTGGGAAAATGCAGATGGAGATAATGGTGTTTCCGGCCCTGGCTGTCCGTCTGCTCTTCAGTCTCATATGATGGAGCCGAACCGGAAAGAATGCCCGGCTTTACAAAGGTCATACCCTCTTTGGCAACCTCGTAGACGCCTCGCACGGAATGGATCTCGAATCCGTACTCCATGTCAGGATGGCGAATTGCGTAGCGTTCCTGAGTTCCATCGCATATAACCGGCTGGGCCATGCCCTGCCGGAGGTTGACTATGGGCATGGCGAAAAGCTGAAACACATCCTGGTTCAAAACAAGGTTTCGGGGCCAGCCGGAGCCAAGGTCGAGGCAGATAGTAAACTCGCTCCAGTTGCGGGTAGCCTGGGGAACCTGAACATTCAGGAAGACCTCCTGCCAGGGAAAATGGAAAAAGAGCCTCTCCTTTTGCAGGGGATGCGCAAGATTATCTTCATCGTGCGGCATGCCAAAGGATACATCGCAGGGGATCCCGGAGGATGTTTCGGTAGCTTTTTCATCAAACACCACCGACGCCCTCCTGAGGTGATGCTTGAGATTGAAGAGCATCATCTGTGAAGCTTCATAATTGTTCAGATGATTGATGCAGAAGCTCAGCCGGCCTATTTCTTCGCTGCGGGCAAATGAAGCGCTGAGGCGCAGAGCAAGCCTGAAGCCTCTGTCCGGCAGCAGCAGCATACTGAATTTTGTAAGCGTTATGGGCAGGATGCGCAGGTCGCTCAGCGTTCGAAAGATCGCTCCGCCGCCTGATTCCGGTGAAAGGGCTATTTCTGATCCCTTCGGGAAAAACACAGGCTCTGAGAGCTGCCGTGTGGGCAGCGCCTGCAGTATAGCCATTGAGGGCAGCGGCGCCAGCAGATAGGGGAAAAACTGCTGGAAAATCCTCCTGCTCGTGGCGCTGATATTGCGTGAACCCGCAAGCCGAGTGCGGGCGGAAAAAAGGGCCATGGCCTCGATCAAGCGCCTCACATCCGGGTCTTCGCGGTCCAGAGGAACGCCGGGATGCAAAGACGCATAGGCTATGCGGAAATTTTCCAGGGCGTTCATCTCTTCCAGAAATGTTTTATATAAGCCTTCATCAATCTTCATGTTCAATAACGTATCTGACGTTTCAACCCATGTTGACAATATCTTTGATGTTAACGATTGAGCCTTTGAGATTCACAATTCCACCCGCTTTCAGTTCCATCATCCCCGTTGCATCAACGGTGATACTGGGCGCTTTTAACTCAGCGCTGGCTGTACCGGAAAGCTTCAAGGTCATTCCGCTCATCTTGGATTCGGATGTGCTCTCAAGGGTTGTATTCATGGCCGTATACTTCGCATCAGCCGTGGCTGAGGCATTGATTTTCTGACTGCTCTTGATGGTAAAATCCTGCCCGCTTTCATGAGAGGTTTTTCCTGTAGATTTGCAGGTAATGGTTTCCGCATTCAGCGTAAATGCCTTGCAGTCAATCTGAATGCTGTCCTCTTTCTGGACGATCGTGCTTGTTTCGCTCGACCCCTTGACGGTCGTTGTTACCTTGGTCCCGTCCATGACAACGGTTTGGGTGATCTTACCCTGGGCGTTTTCAACCGTCAGGACGATCCCTTTTTTCTTATCGAGCTCTACGCGGCAAACAAGTGTTCCCATAATCTAAATCCGTTTGTTTACACTTATGTGTTTGTTATGAACTTTCCTCTTTGGTCTGCAGAATAATAGTGCCCTCGTGGAGCTGGATTATTTCGGTATCTTTGCTTGATGAGCGCTTCATGTTCAGCTGGGGTTTGTTGTCCACATAGACATGACTGATGGAGGTATTGCTGTCGGCGCTCTTGCCGAGCAGAAGGTGATCCCCCTGAGTATCCATGGGCAGGCGGCCGCCGGGCCGCCAGTCAAGGAAACCGATGATCCGCGCTCTATGAAAATCAAGCGCCACAAGGACCCTCTCACCTTTGTAAGCCGGAAAATAAAAGTGTCCGGGTGCAAAAAGAGGCTCAAACGGAACGACAACCTGCTTATTGTCAAAAAGCGGGATTTTTACCCTGTATTGATCAAGCTCTGTCTGCGGATGCTTATAGATTTGATACGTTTCCTCCTCTTCTTTCCCCTGCTCGCTGACGATTTTTCCCTCGACATATATCGGGTAGGGAGGAGCCTTAAACGGCGGAATGTTCAGGGCTTTTTCACTCTTACGTTCCAGCCGCGAACGCATTGTAATATTATATTGCGAATACGGCATATTGTGATCAGCGTCCGGCCCCTCGTCAACGGCATGCGCCCGGAGAAAAATATCCTTTACGCGGTATTCATTGCCGCGAAAAAAAATCTTGTTGCTCCAGAGGCCGCCTTCGAACACGACAAAAGTACCGGGCCGATAGGTAAGCAGGGGAAAACGCCGGTGGGTCAGGTTAATTTCATGTCCCCGGATTTTTTGCTTTTTTGACTCCAGATTAAAGGCTTTCTCAAAATCAGATGCAATCGGCTCGCGCAGCAAACTGTCACGCCTCACTCCATCCTTTGCTGTATCCCGGCTCGTCTCACTCTTTTTGGGATCTTCTGAAAAGGCATTCAAAAGCCTGTCGTTATAGCGGATGGTCGCAGGAAAATCGATCCGGTGATCTTCCACTTCCAGTTCGCTCATTGCAATCACATCCCCCTCCTGATCCTTTGTTCCGGAAAGGGTGTACTGATTTTTTTTGCTGTTGTAACTGAAGACGCCGTTGTGAGCAGTTGCATACCAGATAATAAAATCATAGAAACTGATTCCGTTATCGGGGGATCCGGGGGAAAGCGTAGTAACGGCAAACTTGTCGTTGACTATCTCCCAGTCATATTTTAGATCAACCCCTGTTGCCTTATTGGCCTCAATGAGTTCCTTAACGCCTCCGTCAACCAGAAGATCGCAGGGAAAATGCCGACGCCACAGCACACGGGCGGGATCGGCAAAATCAATCTGATAATGACGATAGAGAACGGGATCGCCGCGTAGATTGACATTTTCGATGGTAAGTTCTGTAAGCAATGCTTTGCCGGTAACGAATCCCTGCAGTAATAGAGATTCACTATAGGCGTCCTGTGGCTTGAAATGAGGTTCTATATCCAGTTTAACCTCGATCAGGTCCTGCTTTACGAATTGGGGAAGGAGAGTATCCACACCGGTTTCCGATGAGACCCAAAAACTCAGCCGGGCCGTAAAGCCGTAAGGGTGAATACTGGTTTTCAGGGACTTTATGTTAGCGCCGGGCACCTTGAATGCATCCCCACCGATGATCAGCGCCAGCGTCATTTCCAAAGCGTCTTTAAACATTTCCGGCTCCGGATGGTTTATAATGGATTCTTGATATGAAAGTCATTATACACGGAGTTGAATTCCATAAATAATGCCTTCTGTGTATCCTTCAGCCTGCATTCGATTTTAAAGGAAATGCGGAAAGGATCATTACTTTCTTCAATTGAGATCTTTATAAGCTGCAGTCTCGGCTCGTAGTGCTCTATGTTATATTTTACTTCATCCATTATCGCGACGGCTAAATGATCGCGGGAGCTGTATTCATTCATGTCTCGGATGCCAAATTCCTTCAGGAAGCTTCCGTAGCCCTTCTTTGTATTGAGTATGTAGTTAAGATTTTCAATAATATTTTGAATATCATGATCTTTACTGCCGACAGATAAACTATCGCCAAATTTACTGAAAAGCGCCATCGGATATATCCATGGAATTAAATTTTTCCCGGCCTTGCGGCCGGCGCGCACTCATCAATCGTCATTCGATGCGCCAAAAGATATAAAAGGCAGTGTCTTTCAGGTCCGGCCTGTTGTAAAAAGCCACCGTCATTTCATTCAGCGCATGGTCCCATTCTTCGCCCTCCTTAATCAGATAGAATTCAATCTCTGCTCCAAAGGAATGCTGAAAGGAGGGATGTTCAACTCTTTTAAACGGTATGCCTTGAAGCGCCATCTTATGCACCACAGGCAACCGGGAAAAGCTTGCCAGTTTCATGTCGCCGATGGAAAGCTGGGTTATTATCCGGTCTTTCTGTGCGAGAAGATAAACATTCGTGGCCTGCCTGATCTCGGCCGGCAACTTGACCTGGTAGATATTATCGCCGAGTTCAAACGGCAGGTAGGGCGGCAGGCTCCTCACCAACTGCATCTGTTTGTTAATGAGATCAATAATAGTATTCAGAAACGCAAGCTGATCATGGTTATATGCGGAGGTAATATTTTCCGGCGTCGTGTTCCTGTAGAAGCATACCTCGGTATAAAGGGTTAACAACTCTTCGCAGAGAAAGAAGGGGTGAAGATGGACCTGGGAAACCAGATTGGCCAAAAGCCTCTGGGCCCGGAAAACGCTTTTCAGGCATTGCTTGACGCTGGAGAGACTGTCACCGCTTAAGTAGGAGACGGCGTCCATGTAGAGATTGTATTGAAAAAGCGCCAGCGCTTCGGAAAGTGCGTCAATTTCGCTCCTTAAAAACGGGGATGTGCCCAACTGCAGCAGAGGAGGAATATAGTCCCGCGAGATTTGCCAGGCGCCCTGGGGACTTTTTTTGAATTCAGCCAGCTTCAATGTTTCAATGACATTCGGATAGTCCTGTTCCGATGAGAGGGCCATCCGGTGAATGACCCTCGGAATCCTTACCTCGGCGTCATCTTCCCAACCTCCCGGGCTGCTGTCGGCGGCGGGAATTTCATTCAGAATGTGCAGGTAGACAGACACCTTTGTCGTACCGGGAAGATTCAAGTTAAAAGGAGAGAGTTTGGCGTTGGCGGGCACGCTCAGCAGCAATCCGGATGACATGACAAGCGTCATTTCCTGAACGGAAAAGATCCCTTCGCCTAAAAGCGACTCATTTAATATCAGCTTCCCGATCCCGTAAGAAGGCAGTCCCTGCATGCGATACCGCAGTACGGTATTTGCCAGCAGCGAATCCTCGAGGGCAAGAAGATGCTCCGGAAGAAGGGTCTGTCCCATTTTCCAGCAAACTCGCGCAAGTTTATCATCCATCTCTTTTTTGCCGCCTTAACATAGTAATGCTTTGAGATTTTTGAAAATATCCACCGAATATCATTGCAGGCGCCTGCCCCCTCCCACCAATCCCCTCCCAAAGAGGGAGGGGAAGTTTTTTGGAAGGAGCGGGAGCTGCAATGACAAAGCGGAAATTTTTCAAAGATCTCTCGTTATATAAGAAATCTCAACTTTCCCGTGCGCTTCCGAAGCGCTGAAAAATCCTGACAAATCAATTCTTGGTGAAGCATATCACTTTGCTACTTCCACGCCCCACTTTTTGACGAACTTGTCGGAGAGGGAAACTGCCACGTGAATTTCCATGTTCAGCTCCTGAGGCATAACGCCCAGGGTAAAGGCGAAGTTTTTCGGAGAGACAACCTCCCCAGACTGATCCATATCTATTGCCATGGCCAGTTCTCCGCCTGATTTTAAGACAAGTCCTTGAAGATCAGCATTGTTGGAATGAAAGCACTTGTAATACTTCTTTTCCTTGGGGTCATAGTCATAGACGTTATACTTAAAAAGGACCTCGGTGCTGGCGAGGCTTTTGTGCGTAAGTGTCGCAATCTTCGTCTTGTTGGCGTTGGACACCTGGCAGGCAAACTGAACCGGCTCAGCATAGCCGCCTGCCCAATAGATCGACGATACGATACCGAAAACCTTGATCAGACTTGCAGCATCCTCCGGATTGCTCACGTTGAGGTCGGCGTCAAACTTATTTTTGCCGACTTCGCATGAAACAATATGCCCGACAAGTATCTGTTCGTCTTTTTTGAAATTAAAACCCTGGGTAACGCTGCAATTATAATTTAAATCGGCCATGTTTATTCCTCCTTCGTTCGTTTTAAATCATGTTTGTAATTTAGAGTCTGGTATCCATCCTGAGTTCCGCGTCCATACCTTCAAATTGGATGTGGGGGAGGATCGCCATCTTGCAGTCATACCACCCGATCATCCCCTCGCGTTCGACCACCTCCACCGATGCCGCCTTGAAAGGATAGAAGCGCAGCGTCAGGTCATCGGGATCAACCACGGTGGTGACGTACTGGAAGATCCAGTTTGTGAGAGTATTTTGAATATACATGGCATCAGCACTGCTGCCGATGTTGTCCCTCATGATTGATTTGATGTAATGGGCGATTCTTGTAACGGAGAACGTATAAGAAAGGTTGGTGACAAGTTGCGAGTTCTCCGAGTCTTTCGGATCCTTGAACTTTTTGGCCTTCTTGAGCGACTGGCAACTGAAAAAACACGCATCGGCAGTGCCCTTGCGATAGATAAGGGGGATAAAGCCGCAGTTGGCAAACTCCAATTCACGGTAATCCGGGACTGCCATCTCAATGGGAATCTTCATTTCTTCTTCGCCGCGCACATTGAACGTGTGCACGGGAAGCCCGCTTACCAGGCCGCCGCCTTTCGGTCCCCGCAAATACTGACACCAGCCGGACTGGGCAAAAGAGCGCACCATGTTCTGGGCAAAGAGCATGGCGGCGCTGCCCCAGACATAGTCCTCGTCATTGTTCCCCCGGATTTTTTCCTGGAACGTGATCTCCCGGCAGGGATTTACTTCCGGATCGTAGGGAAGGCGGGTAACATACCTGGGCAGGGTAAGCCCGAGATAAGCGGCCTGCTCGGAGTCGCGCAATTTATTCCAGGCTCCGTATTTCGGATGGCTCATAAGGCCCTCGAGGTCTTTGATGGCGGACAGTTCTTCAATGGAGTCGCATCCGAAAAATTTCGGGGAAATCGATCCAATATATGGCGCGTGGCTTGCGGCCGCGATCTTCCCCATGGTCGTCAGCCAGAATATGTCATCGGGTGTGTGTTCAAATTCGTGCATGCCGATGATCGCGCCGAAGGGTTTCCCTCCGTACTGATCGTATTCGCTGACATAGACCTTTTTGAATAAGGCGCTGCCGGTAATATCAACGGCATTTGCTTCAAAATCCTCGTAGAGTTCGTCCTTGCCCACGTCAAGAATGTCGATCATGATGTCGGCCTTAAAGTTCGTATTTAAGACCAGGTCGTTGAGCGACCGCCAGGTGGATTCCATCTTCTTGAATTGTTCATTGTGGATGATTTCGTTAATCTGATCAATGACGGCCCGGTCGATGCGGGCAATCAGCTCCTGGATGCTCCCCTTGTCCAGACGTTTCGATGACTTATCAACATTCAGCAAAAGAGCAGCCATACCTGAAAGGAAGCGGTCTTCATCGCTGACGTCCTCCTTGACAACCTGCAGGTTGTCCTGGACCATCGGGACCGGTTCTTTCATCTCGGTGCTCAGGCGCATGCTTGAAAGGAAACGTTTGAGATCAAGCTCCTCAGTTTTTTCTGCGGTTTTCTCCGCTTGTTTTGTTTTTTCGGCCATGGATTTCTCTCCTTTTTGATAGAGTTTGTTATATTATCAGGTTAAACAAGCGTCTTTATTATAAAATGTTTTTTACTCTCCTTTACTTCTCGCCTAAAGGAAGCTTCATGCTTTCATAACCTTTCAACTGTTCCAGCATCTTGGCCAACGCCTCTTCGTTGCCCATTAATTCATTGAGCAGTTTGCGAAACTCCTTCCTGTTATCCACGTTGGAGATGACCTCCTCCAAAAGCTTTTTCATCTGGAGTATCCCCCTGAGCTTGGGCACTTGTTTTGCTATATGGTCAGGAGAAAAAGCTCTCATGCCGTTGATGGGAATTTCCACATCCATATCATCGGAGGCTTCCGGGTCAATCTTGTTGGCCACGGCAAACTTCAAGGACATGCCCATGTCCTTCATGACCGCATCAGTGTTGGTGCCGTCAAGATTGCGCAGGCGCCTCTCCTCCAGATCGACCTTCCGGTCCTTCGAATTTCCCAGAGAAAAATCACCCTCGACGAACAGCCGAAGCGGCAGCGTTACGTCTTCGGGCTGGCCATGGATCTCTGTTTTGTACCTAAGTGTAAGACGCGATTTGGGAATTTCATCCTGTATTGCCATGCTGTATCTCCTTTCTATGGTTAGTTCTATGATTTTTCATTGGATTTCGGGCCAACGTTTCCCTTCAACATCCTCCATTTTCATGATGCATTCCCTCAGCCGGGTAATGCAGTGAAAAATTTCACCCCGCGACTTTCTGAAAAGCGCCCCTGTCAGGTACTGACTGCGGCACCATTGGTGATCCACCTCGGTAACTGATAGAAACCTGGGATACATGGGGAAAAACTCTATTGTATCGGGCTGAAACTCGTCCCCCATTTCCCGAGTAATAACCGAACGAATTTCAGATAAAAGCCGGGCTTCATTAAAGCCGGTATTTGCGCCGCGAAAGACAAGCAGAACAATGCGATGCCCTCTTCCCGGATCAATAAGCGGAACATCAACGATGGAACAGAAGAATCTGTAGCGGACCTCCATATCACGGAGAGAGAGCAGAATCTCTTCCACCGGAAAAATCCTGCCTTCCCGGTTGAAGGTATTTATTCCTGTGAAAATCCATTCGTTCCCGTTTTTGGCGATAATATCGGCAGTCGTCCTTTTCTCCTCCTCGGGTGCACCGGGCGTTGACAGGGAGTATGCGCCGATGTCGGTAAAAGACGCAAAATCCCCCCCTGACAAGTCGCCAAGACACCAGGCGCCTCCGGGGACAGGCATCACGTTCATATGCGCCATGCCTTTACGCCGTATGGAGAACAGAGAACAGCCCCCCAGCGCCGCATCCCATCTCAGGTTAAAGGCAAAGGCCTTTTCCAGCTTAAGACTCCGGATAAAATAATGCCACTGTTCCAGGTCTTGGGACTCTGCCGGGTTGCGAAACCAGCATTCCCAGGAACTGCCTGCATCCACCTGTTTTTCCAGCAAGATGTCACGCACCTTTCTGCTCACCCCGAAGGCCTTGATAGGTTGTTGTACCACAATCTCCGGGTTGGTTGCAATATCCTTCGGCATAAGGTGCAGATAGGTTGCACCGCACAGCAGACCGGCCAAAAGCAAGGCCGGATAGCTCTCCATAAAGTGAAATCCCGGTGCGGCATATACCTGCCCCGGTCCAATTCCCAAGGCGATCATCCCGTCGCGCAGTGCGCAGAGATAGGCAGCGTCGCTTGTTATATCAGCAGGAACATGGGGTTCAGGTCCGCAGGGGTTAAAACAACTAAAAACAACCTGACCGGATGGATACGTGAAAGACTGCGCCCGTTCATGATGAATGTCCTTACTCACATCACCTTCCGCCAGCACCATTTTGCTCCATACCGACAGCAACGGAAGATGTCTCTCATCAATAATAATGTGGTCAGGTTTCAGGGATTCAAGCCTCCTTTGCAGGAAACCTTTTCCCTGGGGATACAGGAACGAAATCCGGCATCCCGTCTTCAGAGCCGCCAGCAGTTCAACTGCCGTCTCCAGGCCCATGGGCCGGATGATACAGAGCGTTTGTCCGGGCCGCAGGCCAAGGCGAGCCCAAAAACCTGCTTTTGCGGCGGCAAAGGCGCCGAGTTCGCTGTACGAAATACTTCTGAAGCCGGAAGCCAAATCGTACAAGCAGAGGGCCGGTGCGGTGTTGTTACGGTTGCGAACGATGATATCATGATAGAAGTTATACCTGCTGAAAAGGGCGCTCACCCCATGCACAGCAAAACGAGCATCAAAAGCTCCCTTAAGAGCGCGCCAGAAATCACCCGTATCACGATAGCTATCTTCGAGCCACTCCAGCTTCCTGCAGGGTTGCTGCCCGTCCAGGCGCAAATCATTTTCAATTGAAGCGGTTTCTAAAATTTGCAGCATAGGATGCCTTTATTAATTGCGGTTCAACTCCCGCCGGTTGTTGCCGCGCCCCGCCCTTTGATTTCACCTTGCAGATGGGACTGGAAAAGAAAAATTAACCGTCCTGCTTTCCGGTTAACCGTCACCAGAAAAACCCTTTGCGGTATTCTTCCAGTTCATTGTTCTTAACGTTAATATTATATTCCGACTTAAGGGGGATTTCAAGTATCATTTTCCAATTTTCACCGGGACTGGTGAAAAGGACATAAACCCCAATATCTGATTTGTCGGGCTTTATGACTTGTATTTTCTCTTTTTGTCCGGGCAGGAGCATGTGCCAGGCCAGGAGACTTTCATTCGGCGGATTGGCATAGACCATATCAGAGATACCATCGTAATTTTCGACCAGGAATTCCATTTTATTCACCTTGCGAATCACGATATACACAGGCCGCTCATCATTAATGCCTGAATCGGGAATAATGTTGAAAGTGATTTGCTCCTTTTTCACAGTAGATTTCCCGCACCCATACAGGCTTCCCATAATAAGGAGCAAGGAAAGGACGATTACCGCTCCTGTTGCACACCATGGGAAAAAAGTTGTTTCTTTGAATTTTAACATGAGACGATATCCCGAGTTCATGTTCATTATTAATACAAAGCTCAGAACTTTCAAAAGGCCGCGCGGCTAGCGGGGCAGCTTGAAGATGGCCCACGGATCGCTCTGAATGCTAAATATAATATCCATGGGTCTGCTTTCGACATTTGTTGCCGGGGAATTGATTACCCATGTCAGCGATCGGAGCGCCTCGGCTTTTTTGCCGTTGCCGGTACCGGAAAATTTCCTGGCGGATTTAGTCCCTTTAGCGGAATCGTAAAGCTTGTTAACAGCGGCATATTCTTCCGTTTTCTGGAGAAGACGGTAAAAACTCCAGTATGAGGTTGGAATTTCTATCGTTTTCTTTATTTTTGAAGACTTGTCTTTGGTTGTAAACTCAACTCCCACTGACGACCAGTATGGGTTTTGCCAATAATATTTAAATTTTTTCCAGGACGGCTTCTGGTTAAAACCAAAGACCGCTAATTCTCCCACTTGCAGATAGGAAAGCACAGCGATCGGCTCCTGAGGAAGTACCGAAGGCAGAGGACCCGGCCTGAGCATAAATTCAAGAGGACGTTCTTTGCCTTCTTTATCCCACAGAACGGAAGAAAGCTGCGCGATGGCATTCACTGTCGGCAGCATATTGTTCGGAAGCTTCGGAACGTTAAACGGACCGGTTCTCTTACGCCACCGGCGCCCTTCTTCCATGCAGAACGGCGCGAGCATTCCCTGATATGTCTGCCAGAAATGTCCGGAGGGATGCGTCGCATTTTTAAGCGCTTCCGCTGAGATATCTTCACCGGATGAGATTTCAAAAGGGAATTTATTATACAGCGGTTGGATGTCGGTTTGCCGGAGATCCGTCCATATTTTACCAATCTCAGTCTCAACTTCGGTCATTCCCAGAAAATAGGCCTGCCAGACCGGAGCGAGAAAAACATCCTGCCATTGGGGAGGAACTCCAACACTGTTGAGCCAGAGCTTCACCAGATTCAAATAAGAATCCTTTTCATCATTAAAGATCGCAAAGCCGATCCGACCCATCGGAGTCAATCGGTTTTTGAATAGGGTAAAGGGCTCATCTTTGTCCTTTTTCCCGGCAGGTCCCTGCTGGTCCTGCATATCCATTTGCATCTGCTCCAGCAAGGCCTTGTATTTATCGAGTTCCGGAAATGTTCCCTTCTGTTCGCCCATGAGACGCTTTATAAACTCAAATTCAGCCAGCTTCAGTGCAATAGATCGCAGATATTCGTTTTTGCCGGGGTCAATCTGGGTATTGTCCCTCATGGTCAGCAGGACCTCCATAAACGGTGAAGATGGCAGTACCATTTGACTCAATACAAAGCGCAGGGCGCCCGGAGACCCGGCCTTTATGTCGAATTCCATGTAGTATTTCCGGTAGTATTGCGCATAACGCCGCCCGTAGGCTTCAACTTCTTTAAATAAGAAATTTGAAAAATAACTTTTGTCCTTCTGGGATACAGGCAAATTTTCTATGAAAACCGGCAGTTCCGTCAATATCGGTTTTACTCTTTTTTCTATGGCATCCTTCGTGAATCTGCCGTCCACTCTGGCGTGACCGATGAACAAGAAGCGCCCGTCATTGGACGCGTTCATGATGAGATCGTCAAATTCCTTGTCCGCCGGAAAAAAGAGCAGGCCGTCCTGGCGTTTGTAATGGTTGACAAACTCTCTTAAAAATAAGGCGATCCTGCTGCGATTGAGGAGATCGTTCCATTGCTGGGCGTTGAACTTGAATTCTTCCCCGCCGAACAAAAAACGAAACAGCAATTCTCTTTCATCTTCAGGCCCCTTAAAATTAAGCATAACCTTGAGGTTTTCAAGCAGGCCGGTAAGTCCTAAATTATCAGTCACCTCCGGATAATTCATGTTGGAGTTTTTTATAAATTTCAGAAAATTTTTGACGGTCTCCTGTCTGATCTGGGATTCTTGCTTTGCAATCAGGTCCAAGTTGATACCCTGCGGGGCTTCTTTTTTTAACAGTTCCGCTATCTTTGCGGAAAGATCATAAAGCTCCAGTTGCTGGATCACCCCGAGAAAGTGATCGGTTTCCTTTTGCAATTTCTCAAATTCCGCCCTGGTTAAAACGGGCTGCTGGTAAAACCTGTTGATTTCGGCAAAATAAACCATCCAGCTACGGGGGTCATCGACAGCGCTTTTTGACTGGCGGAATGAAAGTTTTTTCGTATCAAGAGAAACGTGCCAGGAGGACTCATTATTATTTACATAATCCTCAATCATTGTTTTGGATATATTGAGGATATGTGGCCATTGGGTAAGATTGTTCTGAATAAGTTTCCCAAGTTCGTTGTCCCGGGTTGCATATATCAGCGCCAAGAGGTATAGGGCCTTGTCCTGGGCGTCTTCGATTTTCCGTCTATATTGCTGTTCGGGGCTACTGATTGTTATTAACTGACCGGCAGCGGCATATGCCGTTGTCATCGTTTCCACGGAGAATCTCTCCACTGCGGGAAACAGATAGAATTTACGAATGTTTTCGATGCAGCGGCGGGTAATCTCCCTGTTTATGTCTGGAAAAAAATCAGGCAGCAATTTCATCAAGGGATGTTGCTGCATGTATGCGATGGGTAAAAGCTCATGCATCTTTTGATCATACCGGACAGGCGGTGAAACTTCCAGGATTGCCATTTCACGGTATCTTTCGGCAATCAGGTTTCGTTCATAAAGGTAAGCGGAGCTTAAATAAACAAGCCCTGCTATGCCTATTGCGGCAGCTGCAACACGGTGTCTGAAAAGCGGGTCGAATTTTTGGATTTCCCTGGCGGTAAGCGAAGGGGCAAAGGGGTTCAAAACAGGGGTTTCCCCCTCTGTCTGTGAAGTCAGGTAGAGACGGGTCACTTCCGGCTCCAGAGATAAGGGGTCGGGGTTTTGAAGGAATTTAATGAATACGGACAAATACTGAAACAGTTTCGGCGCCTGGCGCATGAATGTAATGGCCTTCAGATACTTATCTGCGGGAAGCAATGTCAGAGCACGGGTTAGATGTTCTTCGTACGGATCCAGGCATCCGGAAATATCTGCGATATCACCTTTTGAACTGAATTCGAGTTTTAAAGGAATGTTGCTCTGGGTGAGAAATTGGGAAAATTCAAAAAATCCCTCAAACTGATCCATATGAGTCAGCGCAATACGTACCTTTACCGGCTTTTTGCGAATTTGTCCGAGCAGGTTGATTTTCCCCCGAATTATCTGGGCCTTTTGTTTCAGATATTCCAGATATTCCGGTTCATCCGTCTGAAGCGCCACACCGTTTAAGACAATTACAACGGTCGGATCCTTTCGCCTGAAAAGTGGTTTCCATAGCTTAAGCATGGCGCGGCGGGCATATTCTGATGTATCGCCGAGCAGAGAATCCGGGAGTTCCTGAACCAGAACCTTGGATCCGAGATATATCTGTAGCAGGGGATTTGTCGTATAGCTGGGGTAAAACTGTCGCGCGTGCCCCTGCCAGTCTGTGTGATTGTCAATCAGGGCACTTTTTCCAGCACCGGCTTCACCGAAAACAATAAAGTGCTCGTAGGCCATGACGTTCGCCCTTACTGCCCATGGTATTTCTTTCAGAAACCCTTTCCATACCTTGGCAAGACTCGAAGCAGGCATGCCCTTTTGTTTTTTCTTTTGTTCGATATCCGGTTTCGCTTGTTTTTTTTCACCGCTTGCGCTGCGACGTTTCTTGATAAAATAGATGAGCAGCACAACAAGTATCAAAATGCCCAGAACAGCCATGGCAGCGAGAAGGTATGGCCAGTTATCCCAGGTGAAGAATCCCTGGGCGTATCCGGTTATCGTGGTGAGCAAATCCATAGAATTATCCGCTACCCATCAGAACCACCGGATTCGGTCGGATCGTGCGGGGTTGCGTTCTTATTCTTTTCCCCCTGACCACCGGATTCCGGCGCTTCCTCAAGAATGTCGTTTATTCCGATTACCAGTTCATCTCCCGACGCTGAGATATAGATGGTATCACCCGGTTTAATTTTGCCCGCGATAATGTCTTCGGCAAGAGGGTCCTGGAGACGAGTCTGAATAACACGGTTCAGCGGCCTTGCACCCATAAGCGGATTAAAGCCGAGCTCGGCCAGGAGAACCAACGCCTCGTCTTTGACCTGCAGATGAATCTCTTTCTCTTTCAGCAACTTTGCAAGGCGCTTAAGCTGTATTTCGGCTATCGTCTTCATGCCTTCAAGGGTCAATTGCTTAAAAACAAGAATATCATCAAGGCGATTTATAAATTCCGGTCGAAAGTGTGATCGCACGGCTTGCATAATGCCCGCAGTCATTTGCTGGATCTCTTCTGCTGTTTCGGCAGGTCGAATACTTTCCGATCCGAGGTTTGATGTCATGAGTACAACGGTGTTTGAAAAATTCACCGTCTGCCCCTGACTGTCGGTCAGACGTCCGTCATCAAGCAACTGCAGGAAAAGGTTGAATACATCCGCATGCCCTTTTTCCACTTCATCAAACAGAATCACGCTGTACGGCTTGCGGCGGACACTGTTCGTCAGTACGCCGCCTTCTTCATAACCGACATATCCCGGGGGGGCGCCAACCAGCCGGGCCACGGAATGCTTTTCCATAAACTCGCTCATATCAATCCGGATAAGAGCGCTCTCGTCGTCAAACATGAATTCCGCCAGGGTCTTGCATACCTCTGTTTTTCCAACGCCCGTGGGACCGAGCATTAAAAAGGAGGCTATGGGTCGGTTCGGGTTCTGTACACCGGCCCTAGAACGTCTGATTGCCTTGGATATGGTAGTGAGAGCATCATCCTGGCCTACGACCCGCTGTCGCAGATGGTCCTCCAGGTGCAGCAGCTTGTCTATTTCTGAACCAAGAAGCTTTGAGACCGGGATATTGGTCATCCTCGAAACCGTATCGGCGATGTCATCTTCCGTGATTGCTCTCCGTAGAAAGCCTTTGCCGGAAATATCCACATCCGCATATTCTTCTAAAATTTTATTGCACTTTGGTATGATCTTGTACTGCAGTTCGGCCACCCGGGAGAAATCCTCTTCACGGATTTTTTGTTCCATTTCACGCTTGGCTTCCTCCAGTGCCTTCTTTGCCTCCTGAACCTCTGTGAGGGACTTCTTTTCCTTTTCCCATTTTTCAGTGAGTTTGCGGCTTTTTTCTTTGAGTTCCTCCAGCTCTTGTTTAAGATGGCTGAGACGTTCTTCGGTCTGAGAGTCCGTTTCGTGTTTTAAGGCACGGATTTCAATTTCCAGGTCAACGATCCTGCGGTCGATTTCATCGATTTCTTCAGGCTTTGAAGAAAGACCGATACGCAGAGATGCCGATGCCTGGTCGATCAGATCAACTGCCTTGTCCGGTAGAAACCGGTCCATGATATAGCGCTTGGAGAGTTTTGCCGATGCGACAAGCGCTGCATCCAGAATCTGTACGCCATGATAGACTTCGTATTTCTCCTTTACTCCGCGCAGTATGGTAATGGTCTCATCAATACTCGGTTCTTCCACCATGACGATCTGGAATCGGCGCATCAGAGCCGTGTCCTTTTCAATATGTTTTCTATATTCTTCCAGGGTCGTCGCACCGATGCAGCGAATTTCACCCCTGGAAAGCGCGGGTTTGATCAGGTTGGCGGCATCCATGGCGCCTTCTGAACCTCCGGCGCCGATGATCATATGAATTTCATCAATAAAGAGAATAACATTGCCGGCATCGGAAACTTCCTGCAGTAAGCGTTTAAAACGTTCCTCAAATTCTCCGCGGAATTTTGCGCCTGCTATCAGTTGCCCCATATCAAGGGAAAGGATTGCCGCCGATTTCAAATCATCCGGGACATCCCCATTGACAATACGCTGGGCCAGGCCTTCCACAATAGCGGTCTTGCCGACACCCGGTTCTCCGATAATTATGGGATTGTTTTTGAGTCGACGGCTTAGAATCTGTATGGTAAACCGCACTTCCCGGTCCCGTCCGATGACGGGGTCCAGCCCTCCCTGGCGGGCGCGTTCCGTAAGGTCAAGAGTATACTTGGCCAGGTACTCAAAATCACCCGACCCGTCTTCTCCTCCTGAAAAACGGCCTTTTTGTGGCTGTTTTAGCAGATCCTCAAACTCCTGCTTGTCTGCACCCGCATCCGAAAAGGCCTGGACAATTTCTTCCGAGGCAAGCATGCCCAGCACTACATGATTGATGCCGATGTATTTATCCTTTGTTCTCTGGCTTGCCTCCTCTGCAAGGATAAAAACTTTTTCCAAATCGCGATTAATCGGCGTCTGCGGACTGCCCGCTTTACCTTTCGGCTGCGTGAGCAGTTTGCCGTCCACCCGTGCACCGAGGGCTTCGAGATCGATTGATGTATGAGAAAGATAGTGTCGCGTCAGATCATCATTAGGTTTCAGCATAACGGAAAGCATATGCCATGGCGTTACATACTCGTGATCTCTTTTCACAGCGAGCCGACAGGCACCTTCAATGAAATCCTGAGCTTTTACCGAAAACTTTTCAATAATCATGCTATTTCCTCTCATTGAATCAGGCTGAAAATACCGTTAATCCGGCAGTTAAATACAGCTATACCGCGTATAACAATTACCGGATACTTTAAAAAACAATTTATTTACTCTTTCGGTTCGTTTCTTGGAGCATTCTCAAACTCAATTACCAATCTTTACCCTGGTTATGTTGAAGGCCGCATAGACATTGGTGGATGACTGAATTCTATAAAAACAAAGCATGGAACTATACTTTTCATTAAAAATGTCGATCAAAACAGCACTAAAATTCTGCCATGCATCGAGGAATGTGTTTTTTCTGCAATGTTTTTAACGCTATATAGCTTATATGTCAAGCAAATTATGAAATGATGTGGGGTTGGTAAAGGTGATAGGGCAGGATTTTCAATCTATGAGCATTATAAAGAGCGACTCAATAAAATTAATATCCAAAATTCAGTAAATCTTTATGGCTCATTTTTAGCTATCAGACCGTTCGGAACAATCTCGTTTCGTTATTTATTTTCGATTTTTTCACTACTGTAAAATACCTTTATTCGTAAAAATCTTT
>JAPLJS010000105.1 GCA_026388545.1 Deltaproteobacteria bacterium | reverse complement strand
GGCGCGAAGGTGATCTGTGTGGACCCGAGGTTCACCCAGTCCGCTTCAAAGGCCCATGTGTATGCACCCATACGATCGGGGGCGGATATCGCCTTCCTTGGCGGTATGATCAAGTATATTATCGATAACAAACTGTATTTTGAAGAATATGTAAAACTTTACACTAATGCTTCGTTTCTGGTGAATCCCGCCTTAAAGCTTCCTGGAGACAACAACGGCGTATTCTCCGGGCTTGAAGGCAGTAAGTACAACAAGGACACCTGGTCCTACCAGACGGGCGGCGACGGGGTCATTAAGAAGGACCCAAGCCTTCAGGACTCCAACTGTGTGTTCCAGCTCTTGAAGAAACACTATTCCCGTTACACTCTTGATCTCGTATCAAAGATAAGCGGGGCACCCAAGGATAAGCTAGAAGAAGTATATAAAATATATGGGAGTACCGGCAAACCCGACAGGGCGGGCGTTGAGCTTTACGCCATGGGCTGGACCCAGCATACCGTCGGTGTTCAAAACATCCGGACCATGTGCATCATCCAGCTTCTCCTCGGCAATATGGGCATCGCCGGCGGCGGCATCGCAGCCATGCGCGGCGAGTCCAACGTCCAGGGATCCACGGACCATGGCCTTCTCTTTCATATCTGGCCGGGCTATCTCGGAACCCCCACGGCTTCCCTGACAACGCTGAAGGCTTTTAACGAAAAGCGGACACCCACCACAAAGGAGAAAAACAGCCTGAACTGGTGGAAAAATTTCCCGAAATATTCGGCAAGCTTTCTCCGGTCCATGTACGGGAAGAATGCCACCCCCGAAGAGGCCTATGATCTGTTACCCAAGCTCGATGATGGGATGAATGGTTCCTGGCTCGTGCTCTTCGACCAGATGTATAAAGGCAAATTTACCGGTTTCTTCGCCTGGGGCATGAACCCTGCGTGCAGCGGCGCCCATTCCAATAAGGTAAGACAGGCCTTGGGAAAAGTAGACTGGATGGTCAATGTCAACCTCTTCGACAATGAAACGGGCTCCTTCTGGAGAGGCCCCGGCATGGATCCTACCAAGATTAAGACAGAGGTCTTCATGCTTCCCTGTGCCTCTTCTATCGAAAAAGAAGGAAGCCTTGCCAACAGCAGTCGGCTTCAACAGTGGCGCTACAAGGCGGTCAATCCTCCGGGAATCGCCCTGCCCGACGGCGATATCATGAGTGAAATCCATTTCAAGGTTCGGGAACTCTATGAAAAGGAAGGTGGCCCCCATAAGGAAGCCATCACGAAGCTGACATGGCCTTACGGCAAGAAAACGCCTTCCGGCCACTTCCATTATGATCCCCGTATAGTAGCCCAGGAGATCAACGGTTTCTTCCTTGAAGATAAGAAGGTGGAAGTTCCCAACAAGAAAGGGGAGTTCAAGGAATTCAAGAAGGGAGATCTTGTGCCCACCTTCGCCTGGCTCCAGGACGACGGATCAACCTCGTCGGGCTGCTGGGTCTATTGCGGCTCCGTGAGCGATAAGGGCATTCTCCCCATGCGGCGCGGGGTGAATGATCCTTCCGGCATTGGTCTCTATCCCGAATGGGCCTGGAGTTGGCCGGTCAACCGCCGGATCATCTACAACGGCGCCTCGGTCGATCTCAATGGTAAGCCTTGGGATCCCAAACGTCCCGTTATTACATGGACAGGTGAAAAATGGGTGGGCGATGTTCCTGATGGCGCCGGCGATCCAGGTTCAGGACGGCCTCCTTTCATCATGAAGCCGGACGGCGTGGCCAGCCTCTTTGGGCCGGGTCTGGCGGACGGTCCCTTCCCCGAGCATTACGAACCCCTCGAATGTCCCGTGGAAAAGAACCTTATGTCGCCGCAGAAGAATAATCCGGCAATCCGCCGCTTTGATAAACCCGGCGTCGGTTCCGACATGGATGTGTACTCCGGCGTTACGAGTTGCGATCCCCGTTTCCCGTTTATCTGCAGCACCTACCGGGTCAGCGAACACTGGCAGACCGGTGTATTGACGAGGTGGTGTCCGTGGCTGGCGGAGATGCAGCCGGGCATGTTTGTGGAGATGAGCGAGGAGCTTGCCAAAGAAAGGGGTTTTAAAAACGGTCAGAAGGTAATCGTGAAATCACCCCGTGGTGAGGTTGAGTGTACGGCCATTGTCACTCCGCGGTTCAAGCCTTTCAATATCGATGGCACCATCGTTCATGAAGTGGGTATTCCCTGGCACTTCGGCTGGATTACCCAGGCACGGCCGAAAAAGACCTATAGCAAGATTGACAAAAAGCCTGAAGTATTTACGTATGGCGATGCAGCCAACCTGCTCACCCCGACGATCGGCGATGCCAATACAGGAATACCAGAGAGCAAGGCCTTCATGGTCAATGTCGTGAAGAAGGGGGTGAAGAAAAATGGCTGAGAAAATTAAACTATTCGATATATCGAAATGTACCGGTTGCCGCGGTTGCCAGCTGGCCTGCAAGCAGTGGAATCAGTTGGAGGCGAAGCAGACGAGGCACAGGGGAACCTATCAGAATCCACCTGATCTCCAGGCGAATACCTACCTGCTGATGAGATTCCAGGAGATGTCGGATGGCAAGGGTGGCGTGAAGTGGTTCTTCCGGCATAGTGCCTGTATGCACTGTACCGATGCGGCCTGCGTGAAGGTGTGCCCGTCGGGAGCTCTTTACTATACAGACATGAAAACTGTCGGTGTAAACCATAGTAAGTGTATAGCCTGTAAGGAATGCATAGCGGCCTGTCCCTTTGATATACCGAGATACGACGATAAAACAGATAGAATCTATAAGTGCGATATGTGTGAAAGCAGGCTTTCGAACAATCTGGGTCCTGCCTGCGTGAAAGCCTGTCCCACGGGGGCGCTCCAGTGGGGAGACAAGGATGTTCTGTTGAAGGCTGCCTATAAGCGGGCGAAAGATCTTGGAGAAGGCGCCTATGTGTACGGCGACAAATATGTAAATGGCACACATCTGGTCTATGTACTTCAGGAAAAGGCGAGCGTGTATTCTGCCCTTCCTACTAAACCTTCAGTACCGCTTTCCATCGTATTGTGGAAAGACGTACTGAAACCGCTCAGTCTACTTGCGGCAGGCGGCGTACTGGCGGGATCGTTCCTGCATTATATCATCCATGGGCCTAAAACCCCTGATGAAGATACTGCAACGAAGAAGGAAGGGGGTGAATAATCATGAAGAAAGGATTAATTCAGGCTACCGATTGGTATGAGAGACTGGTTCACTGGATGCTGGCGATTTCGTGTCTCGTCCTGTGCTTCACGGGTCTGGGGATGATGTTTAAGTCATTTGTCTTTATCGCGAACATCATGGGCGGTTTAGTCGTTACGAAATATGTGCACAACTTCACGGGGCTTTTCTTCGGTCTTGCCCTTTTGCTTGCCCTGAAAATGTGGTGGCATGAGGCGGGGGTGTTTTCCATGCCCGAGGATCTGGAGTGGATGAAGACTGCCGGGGGCTATCTCTGGCATGTTGATGAGGTTCCCGCGGTAGGCAAATACAACCCCGGACAGAAGATGTTCTTCCTGGCCGTGGTCATCTTCGGTGTGATTATGGTCATCACGGGGCTTATCATGTGGTTTCCGTTGAGTTTTCCATCCTGGATGGTGCGATGGCTGTTTGTCCTCCATGCTTTGGGATTTGTGGTGATCTTTCCGTTCTTCTTGGTGCATCTCTATCTGGGCACCATAGGTTCCCCGGGATCACTGGATGCGATGACGACGGGCTGGGTCACAAAGGCCTGGCTGAAGAAGCAGCATCCCAAGTGGTTGAAAGAGATGGAAGAAGAAGGAACACTTGTTGTTTCCGGTGAGGAAAAGAAGGCGCACTGACGTTTGTTATATTGAGCATGAACCAGAAGAGCGCTGTTCATTTTGAGCAGCGCTCTTTTTTTCGTCTTCAAATAACAGGAAGTGTCGGGCGAGACGCCCAACCTACGCAATAGCAGGACAGGCGTCCCGCCTGTCTTCAGTTCTAGCGAATAGAGTTTATCTTAGGGTCTGTTACAGACCTTTAGATTCTCTTGATGATTCAGAATGAAGAAAGAATCGATCTGTGAAAAGAGTTTGACTATGTGGTCTATTCTCTGGCATAAAAAATAAAAAAGGATTGCACATGGAGATCAAATACAAAGTCTGGTTCGAAAAGGACGGAAAAGTCATCTTTGGAAGCGGGCGCAGGGAATTGCTCAGGGCAGTGGATACGTATAACAGCCTGCATGCGGCGGCCAAACACTTAAACATGTCCTACCGGGCAGCGTGGGGAAGACTCCGGGCCTCAGAAGCGAGGTTAGGCATGAAACTTGTTGAACCCCATCCATCGGGAAGAGCTCTCCATTTGACGGTAGAAGCAAGGGCGTTGCTAAAAAGGTTTGATGAATTGGACAGGGAAATAAGCGATCTTGTATGTAAGACCGCTCAGGAAATGGTGGTTATGGACAAAACGGAAGCCACACCTCCTTCCAATAAATAGGACGCTTAAGATATTTCCGATTTTCATGTCAAATGTTTTATAACGTTGGTTTTTAATCTCATTGACTTACCCCCTCACTTTAATCATCTCATACTCTTTAAATCCTGCATGCAAATAGGTATTTACATCATCTTTTCAGTCAGCATGTATGTTAATATTAACATAAGTTATTAATATTATTGCATAAATAGCTATTTTTTTCTTGACTGTCCGGCAAAAAAATTGTAGGCGTACCGCGTTTGACATATGTTAATTGCGATATAAATATTTAGACATTATCTCACAGTTGACAAATGTAAAACTCCAAGTTTTAGCATCGAGGGGTTTAGACGGGGGATGTCGGGATTCAAATGTTCACGCGCACTCCGCACGTTTTGTCCGGCGTCACTAGTATGCGACTGCCATGTAAAATATATGAGCTTGCTGTATCATATTTTCCGCAATAGCCATTATTACCGGTCAGAAAATTTCTCAAAGATATCCGTTGAGGATAAAGGTCAGAAATAATTATCAAGGAGGAAATCATGTCCAAAACTACACTTACTCTGGATGGAAAGATTGTCGAGTTCCAGCCGGGGCAATCCATTCTTGAGGTTGCCCAAGACAATGGAGTTGACATACCGACTCTTTGCCATCTGAAAGGGGTCCGGGCGACCGGATCATGCCGTATCTGCGTGGTGGAAGTCAAGGGAGCGCGGACGCTCATGGCTTCATGTTCCACACCGGCTGCCCCCGGAATGGAGATCAGCACGAATACGGAAATGATCCACAAGACCCGTAAGCTGATCACGGAACTTTTAGTATCCAGCGGCAATCATAACTGCCTGAACTGTGAATCTAACGGCGACTGCCGTCTTCAGGATCTGGTCTATCGGTATGGCATTACCGCGGCGCCGTTTCCGGCTCCTTCAGAGTTTTATCCGACAGAGACGGAAAATCCTTTCATCGTTAGGGATTTCAGCCGGTGTATTCTTTGTGGCCGCTGTGTTCAGGCCTGTAACGAAGTTGTCGTGAACAGGGCCATCGATCTTGGTTATCGTGGTTCAAAAAGTAAGGTGGTAACCGGCGGTGATACCGCTTACCACTTGAGCGATTGTGTTTTTTGCGGCCAGTGTTTGGAGGTTTGCCCCGTAGGCGCTTTAACCGCAAAGAAAGGAAAGTGGCTGGGACGTCCCTGGGAGATAAAAAAAGTTCGTACCACCTGCCCTTACTGCGGCGTGGGGTGTCAGCAGTGGCTCCACGTTAAGAATGGGCGTATTGCCAAGGTAACGGCTGTTGAAGACGCTATGCCCAACCAGGGGCGCCTGTGTGTAAAAGGCCGATTTGCATATGATTTTATCTATTCGGAGGATAGGCTCAAGACCCCCCTGATTAAAGAGAACGGCAATTTCCGGGAAGCCTCCTGGGACGAGGCCCTGGACCTGGTGGCTACAAAGTTCAAGGAGGTCATCGCAAAACATGGTCCGGACGCCATCGCCGGGGTCAGTTGCGCCCGCAGCATTAACGAAGATTCTTACCAGATGCAAAAACTCTTTCGCGCGGTGATCGGAACAAACAACATAGATCACTGCGCCCGTACCTGACACGCCCCTACCGTCGCCGGTCTGGCGATCACATTCGGTTCCGGGGCTATGACGAACTCCTTTACAGAATTTGCAAAAGCGAAAATGCTTCTGCTTATCGGTACGAATATGACGGAAGCCCATCCCGTCGCATCCACATATGTCAAGGATGCCGCGCTTGCGGGTGCTCAGATTATCGTCGTCGATCCGCGGCGCACGCCGCTTGTTGATTTTGCCGAGCGTCACATGCAAATCAAGGTAGGATCAGACATTGCCTTCCTCAATGGCGTCATGAATGTCCTCATCAATGAAAACCTCTATGATAAAAAGTTCGTTGAAGAAAGTTGCGAAGGGTTTGATGAACTGAAAAAGAAGGTCATGGAATACCCGCCCGAAAAGGCGGCTGAGATATCTGGCGTCAGCGCGGATGCCATTCGGGACCTGGCCCGGAAACTGGCGTCGGTGAAACCCGCCATGCTTATCTACACCCTCGGCATTACGGAACATACCTGCGGTAAGAACAACGTCATGTCCTGCGCCAACCTGCAGATGCTTTTGGGCAATATGGGCGTCGAGTGCGGCGGCGTCAATCCGCTGCGGGGCCAGAACAATGTTCAGGGGGCCTGCGACATGGGCGCTTTGCCCGTTGTCTTCCCGGGCTACCAGTCGGTGGGCGATGAAAAGATCCGCGCCAAGTTCGAAGCGGCCTGGGGCGTGAAGAATCTGCCCGCGAAACCCGGTTTGATGATTCCCCAGATGATAGATGGTCTGCTTGATGGTAAAGTCAAGGCGTTTTATATCTTCGGTGAAAATCTGGCCAACACGGAACCGGACATTAAACATATTGAGCACTGCCTTGAGTCGGCGGAATTTATTGTCAGCAATGATATTTTCCCGACGGAGACGACGCGTTTTGCCCATGTGGTCTTTCCAGCCGCCGCCTGGTGCGAGGACGAAGGGACTTTCTCGAGCAGCGAAAGACGGGTGAACCGGGTTCGCAAAGTCAGTGAACCGCCCGGTCAGGCAAAACCCAACTGGTGGATATTTAAAGAAATTGCAAAGCGGATGGGCCATGAGTGGTCGTCCAACAGCGGCAAGGAGATCTGGGACAACGAGGTTTCCGTTCTTGCCCCCGCTCTTGCCGGCATAAAATATTCCCGCCTGGAAAAAGACGGAATTCAATGGCCTGCGCCGACGGAAGAGCATCCCGGCACGCCCATCCTGCATATGCATGGTCGCTTTACGAGGGGCAAGGGGAAGCTGGTTCCTGTCGAATGGATTCCGCCTGCAGAAGTGCCCGATAATGAGTATCCTTTCGTTCTCAGTACGGGACGCAGGCTCTACCAGTATCACACGCGGACGCAGACGGGTCGCTGTCCGGGGATAAACGATCTCCTTCCTGAAGAGACGGCCGATATTTCTCCTGAAGATGCGCAAGTGATGGGGATCGACAACGGCGAAAAGATACGGGTGAAGTCACGGCGTGGTGAGGTTGTAGTGAAGGCCAAGGTTACGCAGCAGGTGCCAAAGGGATTGGTCTGGATGGCCTTCCATTTCCGCGAGGGTTGCGCAAACTGGCTGACCAATCCGGCATTTGATCCAGACACACTGACAGCGGAATACAAGGCCTGTGCCGTAAAAATCGAAAAGTTGTGAAAAGTTACCGGCTTTCTATAAATTTATGGAGGAATTTTGATTTATGAGTAGCGAAAATTTAGAAAGTAAGAGATGGTTGATTGCTATTGCTGCAATCGTCATGCAGCTCTGTCTGGGCACGGTGTATGCTTGGTCAGTCTTTAAGAAACCCTTCATGACCGCCCATGGATGGGGAGAAACGGAAACCCAGGTGACGTTCATGATCTGCATCGGCATGATCGGTATCGCCGCCGCCTTCGGCGGAACCCTGGTGGACAAAAAAGGTCCCAAGTTTGTAGCCACCATCGGTGGTATTCTGTTCGGTATCGGGACGCTTCTTGCCGGCTTTGCCGATCAGATCGGAAGCATCTGGCTTCTGTATCTTGGTTTCGGTTTTATCGCCGGTCTTGGCAACGGTTTCGGCTACATTACCCCCATTGCCACCCTGATCCGGTGGTTCCCCGACAAGAGGGGCTTGTTCAAGAATCCGCCCAAAGGCTGGCTCCCGGCAGGTTTTACTCCTAAAGCGACAGGCGTCTCGGCAGCGCAATCATTTACCTTCGATGAAGCCGTGAAGACTCCTCAGTGGTGGATGCTCTGGACAATGCTCTTCCTGAACGTTTCCGCCGGACTCGGACTGATCTCACAGCTCTCCCCCATGGCCCAGGATGTCATCAAGAAAAGCGATCCTTTGCTCACGGGAGCGGCGCTCGCCCTGGCAGGAGGATCGATCCTTGCCTACGCATCCATCTTTAATGGTCTGGGACGTCTCTTATGGGCATGGACATCCGATGCCATTGGGAGAAAGAACGTGTTTATCATCATGTTTATCACCCAGGCCGTTCTTTATGTCCTGCTGCCCCAGATAGACAATCAGTTGATCTTCACCGTCGTCGCGTGCTATCTTCTGGCCTGTTACGGCGGCGGCTTTGCTACCATGCCGGCATTTGCCGCAGACTCCTTCGGACCCGGCTACATCGGCAAGGTCTATGGGATCATGCTGACCGCGTGGGGTGCTGCGGGTATTGTCGGGCCGCTGGTATTCGCTCAGATTAAGGGAATTGCTGTGTATGTTGCCGCAGCGCTTCTGATTGCCGGTTTCCTTATTGCGCTCAGCTACAAGAGACCTCAACCCAAAGTAGCAAAGGCATAAACAATTAATCTCTCAATGCAGGGCGGATTTTCTCTCTTCCAAAAACAGGAAGGGAAAATCCGCCCTATCTCCTGCAAATGCGAGGGATATGTTCTCACATGTTTCAAGCAGAAGTTATCCTCACGAGTCCCCTTTTCACAAAGGGGGATTTTGCCAAGGGGTGATAAACGATAATCCCCTACCCTCTTTTATAAATAGGGGAAATTTATTAAAAAATTGTACGGGAGGAATGAAGAAAATGCAAAATACGCTTAGCTCTGTGCTGAATATGGCCATTGACAAGGAACAAGAGGCATATGACTTTTATATGAACCTCTACGATCTGGTGGAAGACAAGGAGGCGAAGAGCACCCTGAAGTATATCGCCCAGGAAGAAGCCAAACACAAGGAATTTCTGACAACCTGCCAGGAAGGCCGCTTCTGTTCCGAAGTATTGAAGATGGAAGCACCCGTCGATTACAAAATCATTGAACACATCGAGAAACCCGATATTAAAAAGAACATAAAAAGTTCGGAAGTCTACCTCATTGCCGCCAACAGGGAACTCAACTCATATAATTTTTACAAAAGCCTGGCAGACAGCTATCCCGCGGGTGATGTAAAAGAGCTTTTGACCAAAATGGCGAGCGAAGAGTTAAAACATAAGGAAAAGATGGAGTATCTTTACACCAATACGGCTTTTCCGCAAACCGCAGGCGGTTGATCGATTTTTTGAAACTTTAATGAAAAGAGAGACTACCGTTACTGTGTGCTCGATTCTTTCAAAATGTGAGGTAATGGCGTGATAGAAAAAAATGTATCGGCTGATTTTAGTGCAAAGGTATCGGAGCCGCTCATCGATCCTACCACCTATATTCACCCCTTAGCTGCTGTCATCGGAAACGTCATCCTGGGTAAAAATATCATGGTTTCCCCTATGGCATCAATCCGGGGCGATGAGGGGCAGCCGCTGTATATCGGTGATAATTCGAACGTTCAGGACGGTGTTGTCATCCACGCCCTTGAGACAGAAATTGATGGAAAGCCTGTTGAGAAAAACCTGCGTGAAGTCTCCGGCAAAAAATACGCTGTTTATGTGGGAAACCGCGTCTCTCTTGCTCATCAGGTGCAGATTCACGGACCGGCTGTAGTCATGGATGATACCTTTGTCGGTATGCAAGCTCTGGTATTCAGGTCAGTTGTTGGGAAAGGATGTGTTCTCGAGCCGGGAGTTATCCTCATGGGCGTATCTGTACCCGACGGCCGCTACGTGCCTGCCGGTTCTGTCATCAGGACTCAAGAGCAGGCTAATCAGCTTCCCGAAATTACGGATGATTACCCGATGAAAAACCTGAACAAAGGGGTCGTCCACGTCAATACCTCCCTTGCCAAAGGATATTTAGCTGCGAAGAAGTAAATTGAGCAATGGCAGAGATAAAGAGCACGCTGGATATTATCATGGAAAGGACGAAAAACCTGACCATGACGGAGCAAGAAAGGAAAACCTTCCAACGGAAAGAATGGGAAGGTAAAGCCAAGGGGTGGGTGCAAAAGCATCAGGACGGGATAATCGACACTGACACACTAAAGTCGAGCTTCGTTACCGAAGTAAGAAACTATCCAGAGCTCCGGCAGATTCTCAAAGCAGAACTGCTGGAGCACATCAAGCTTTCTGGGGACAACAGAAAAATATTTCAACTCTTTGAGGAACTCCTCGAAATCAATGCAAAAACCTTTGAGGCTATGATACTCTCGTTTAAAAGCGAGATGGACACTCAGCGGATCAAAAGAGTGAGAAGTCTTAAAGAAAAACTCAGAAAAAGAAAAATATGCGGATCTTCATTAGTTCCCAATCCAGATCATGACGGAACCTGGAAAATATATATACAGAAATCAGAATCAGATTTCAGGGAACAGTTAAATGCTTCTTACGGTTAATTGAACCCGTAGTTTCCGATAGTTCGGAAATTATTCTGAACCGCTTTTGTTCCCACCACAATATCCCCATGTCCGGTTAGAAGGTATTCAATATCCATTGCTGCAATTCTCTTGATACTCTCTTTCAGACTGCCACTGTCTCCTCCCGGCAAATCGGTACGGCCTATCCCCTGATTAAATACTAAATCACCGGTAAACAGGGCCTTCTTCTCGGGCCAGTAGAGACAGATGGATCCGGGAGAGTGTCCCGGAGTTACGATAACCTGAAAACGCTGATCACCAATTTCCAAATCCCCCTCATTAAGGAAAAAATACGGCTCCGGGATTTCGATCTGCCGGCCGGCAAGTTCGTTGATAAAACGATGCTCTTCGGCGTTCATGGCAAACATCGTCGATTTATCGAGCTTTTGCACTGCTTCCATGTGATCGGGATGAGCGTGTGTTACGATAGCCACATCAACCCGATCCATAGGGATATTCATCGCAGTCAAATTTTGCTGCACATGACCAAATAGATGTTGATGGCCTGGATCTATGAGGATTTTCATCTCGCCATCAATGAGATAGGTATTGCAGTTATTCTGTGTATGATCATGCCATAGGAAGGCATGGAGACTATCAAATACTTTCATGAAATAATCACATTCTATGAAATTGACTTTCTCAATCGACGTGAACTACTCCCGGTCAGAATTCAATGCCCAGATTAACCTGTGGTTCAAATATCTTGCCGATCGATTCAATTGATTCCCTGTTCGTTGGGGCGAGAAGTGTGGCAGGCAAAGATTTGATCGAATTCAATTTGTCACTTCCATCCCCCGATGTTTTTTTTACATCCCTCTGTATTTGCTCAACAATAGTATTAGTAAAAGATATTCTAACGTTACGAAACTTGATAACATTCCACGAGCTATCATCTTTTCTGACCGTAGTATCACGTTCAATGTTCATGGCGCTTCCCATTTTGTTAATTTCTTCACGTGAAAATAATATTGTATCCGCTCCACCGCCAACGACATGCAATCCAAATTCTGATTTTATTTTAAATGGTTCCCATTCAGTCATTATACCCGCGGTGTGACCATTTGCCGCGCTTACAAATAGTAAAAGCAATATTGACATAAGCCAAGAATATTTCGAATTATATATCCTCTCCAAATCAGTCCCCCCCCTCCAGGTTATAACGATGGATTTGAAGGAAGTTTCAGTTTCTGGTTGACTAAGAGTACATCAGCGCGTTTCATTTGATTTAACCTTCGCAACTCACTGATGCTCGTCTTACATCTTCTGGCGATCTTATCGAGTGTATCGCCCTCTTTGACCCTGTATGTGTACGTTTTCGACTCAACGACGACAGTTTTTTTCACTTCCCCTTCGCCAGCGTGCGTATGCAATTTTAACTTTCGGCCAAAATAGAGAGGGTCTTTCTTTTTCATGTTGTTCAGTTTCAGCAGAGCGCTGATCGTTGTATTGTGCCTTTGTGCTATTTTATCGAGGGTATCGCCTTTTTTGACATTATAGAGAGTAACCGCACGTTCAGGTGAGGAAGATAGAGATTCCAAGCGAGCAGCTTGTGTTTTAACATCCTTTTCCCTTTTCTTCTCTGTAACAGCCTTTTCCGGTACCGATACTTTCACCATACGGCCAAAATAGAGAGGGTCCTTCATCTTCATGTTGTTCAGCTTCAGCAGGGCGTTGATCGTTGTATTGTGCCTTCTTGCTATTTTATCGAGGGTATCGCCTTTCTTGACATTATAGAGAGTAACCGCAGGCGCCGGCGAAGAAGATGAAAATTCCACGCGTGGAGCTTGTTTCTTAACTTCCTTTTCCCTTTTTTCCTCCACAACAGCCTTTTTCGGTACCGATACTTTCACCATACGGCCAAAATAGAGAGGGTCCTTCATCTTCATGTTGTTCAGCTTCAGCAGGGCGTTGATCGTTGTATTGTGCCTTCTTGCTATTTTATCGAGGGTATCGCCTTTCTTGACCTTATAGAGAGTAACCGCAGGTGCCGGCGAAGAAGATGAAGGTTCCTCACGAGGAGCTTGTGTCTTAACATCCTCTTCCTTTTTTTCCTCCACAACAGCCTTTTTCGGTACTGGTTTAACTACTGTATGTGCGGTGCTCGGAATCTTTGATTTGTCTGATTCATCCTGTGTTTCGGGGGGTGTTTGTTTATCTTCAATTTTTGTTAACACAATCTTCGGGGGTATTGACGGTTGTTTCATAGGCTGTTCAGTGAGAAATTCCGTAATAGCTGAAGCTATAGCCTTCGCGACTTCCTTTTGAAATTGATCGCTCCGCAAGAGCTTTTCTTCTGTTGGATTTGAAATATAGGCCGTCTCCACGAGCAACGATGGAACCTCAGGGAGTTTCAGTACGATAAAAGGCGCTTCCTGCACCTGTCTATATTTTATATGATTCACTCTACCAAGTTTTCTTAGGACACTGCTGCCAAAGATTTTTGATGAGTTTATGGTATTTGTCTGGAACATATTCAGGATGATCGGATCCGACTCATCACTATTCTCGCCGTTGGAAGAACCTCCGATAATATCAGCCAGATTTTCATTCCTTGCCAAAAGCTTACCAGCCTCACTGCTTGCCCCTCTGAGTGACAGGCAGTACACAGAACTGCCTCTGGCTTTTCTCCGTTTAAAGGCGTCCGCATGGATGCTCAGAAACAGATCAGCACCATATTCTCGCGCAATTTTCATTCGTTTTTTAAACGGCACATAATAATCCCCATTTCTCGTTAGGAAGGCACGGTAGCCTTCCTTTTTATTTAAAATATCCTTTAACTTTCTGCTAATTTCCAGAACGACTTTCTTTTCCTGTGTCCTCAGTTTCCCTACTGCCCCTGGATCTTCCCCTCCATGACCAGGATCAATGACGATTATCTTGTTCTTCCGTAAAACCTTAACCTCTTCTCTTTCTTTGCTCTCGAGTTTCTTCACGTCAGGGAATTCTATATCAATCACAATGCGTTCAGGTTTATCCTGTATTTTTTTTATGTTAAACACCTTCGTTTCAACATTTTTATCAATTGACAATTCAACTCTGACCGTCCCCTGGGGAAGAGGAATTACCATTATTTTGTCAATCCCTGGCTTCTTTAATATAAGTTCGTGCGGCAAGTCTTCGGGTACGTCGGTGTTTTTAAAATCGATTGATACTTTTTTATCGGCTTTTTCAATTGTATACGGGATATCATCACTCGCATCGATAACGACTCTTGTGTGATCCGGTGCGGCCCAGTGCCGTATATTGAGGATTTTGTTCTCGGCAAAGATATGGACTGGACAAAGAAACAAAATCAAAAAGGTAAATAAAAGTGTAACTTTCTGTATTCGCGTCATATTCTCAAATCTTTCAAAATTTTGGCCAATCTATCAGATTTATTGCATGATTACAATACAGATATGAAACAATTAAAATCTGCGTTTTATGTCATTTCAACTCTCTGGCTGTCATTTCGACCAACGGGAAAAATCTTCGTTATGGCTCACTATTTACTAATAGTTCTCTCTCCCCCTGCGCGTTTCTCAGGGCCTCGGTCCACCAAAACGACCATTTGTGTGTTTTCATAAGTCTCATAGAGAAAAAATGTTGACAATATCGACTCTAAATGACATTTTCCAAAACAATAATTCCAGGATTTATACTATGAAAATCAAAGATATGTTTAATCGGAAGAAATTCTCTCTTTCTTTTGAGGTTTTCCCGCCCAAGAGGGAAGGAAATCTTGAAAATTTATATACTACGATCAAAGAACTGGGCGAATTAAAACCTGATTTCATTTCCGTAACCTATGGAGCCGGAGGAAGTACGAGAGAGAAAACCATAGAAATCTCTTCCAGGGTCAAGAACGAATTTAATATGGAGGTTCTGGCTCATTTAACATGCGTACAATCCACGAAAAAAGACATTGCGGGTATACTCAACGCATTCAAAGAAATAAATGTTGAAAATGTTCTTGCCTTAAGGGGCGATCCACCGGAAGGAGCGGAGAAATTTCTGAGGACAGCGGGCGGCTTTGGGTATGCCAATGAACTGGTCGAATTTGTCAGCATGCATAATGATTTCTCGATAGGCGTTGCCGGTTATCCCGAAGGTCATATCGAGGCGCCAAGTCTACAGGTCGATATGATCAATCTGAAGCGCAAGGTAGATGCGGGCGCTCATTTTATCATTACACAACTGTTTTACAATAATGACTATTTTTATAGATATCGGGATACTATTATTTCTATGAAAATCTTGCTACCTGTCATTCCGGGAATATTTCCGATAACAAATCACAATCAGATTAAGCGCATCATTTCACTTTCCGGTGTCACGATACCATCCGTACTGGGAGATAAGTTGGAAAAATTTAAGGATAAGCCGGAGGAAATCGAAAAATACGGCATAGAATACGCAGTCAAACAGGCGGAAGACCTTGTTAAAAATGAGGCGCAAGGACTCCATATCTATTGCATGAACAGAAGCCAAACAGCTAAACAAATAACGACTGTGCTGTCGCTACCAAAATAGGAGAATCAGTATCACGCTAAAAGGTATTGAGTATTTACGCAATACAGTGTATGTAGCACCTCCTGACACTGACAGGAGTCAGCTCCATTTGGAAAGCATTTAAAACATTTACAGCAGTTATTACGGGCGATTAGCTCAGTTGGATAGAGCGCTGGTCTCCGGAACCAGAGGCCGTGGGTTCAAGTCCCGCATCGCCCGCCATTGATTTCTATCGTTACCATATTCACTTGCTCCCTTTCAAAGAATGAACTACCCCACCGCAAGCAGCGGGGTATCAAGTTTGATATTTGCTAATACATTCGCCGCAAGCGGCGGGGAATTCAACCCGAAGAGATTAAAAAAATAAATGGTGTATCAGTTTCTTCCTGTTTCTTCAGTTGACGAATATTGAAAGGGGTATATTATGATTCGAAGAATTATATTAATTGTGTTCCTATTTGTTCTATCGACAATCAGCGGGTGTGCGTGGCAACAAATTCCTGTTGCTCCCCAGTATCAGTCAACCGACAGCATCCCAATACGTGTTGGTGTTGAGTTGTCCGGTGACCCTGTCTCGAAGAATTATGGACCGCCGGTTATTCAGCGATTGAAAGATTGGCACGTCTTCAATGAAATGGTTTTCCCGTACCGAAAAGGTGATTCCGTTGACGCTGTTTTACGTATAACAGTGAAAGGGGAGTGGAAGGAAGGGGCTAATTTTTTAAAGGGTTTTATTGTAGGATTATCTTTATATACACTTAGTCCCGTTGTTGGCCCGTCGATAACCGGGACACATGATATTAACTTGATCTTATTTCAGAAGGAACGTGAACTTGCCAAGTATCAGTCCCATGCCGAAACGTCAGTTGAACGGGGTGTATTAGCCGATACAGGAGAAGTCTTTCGCAAGGCCGATTTTGTTCAAACAAGCACGCTGGCGAACGGCCTGGCGAAGAAAATGAGGGACGACTGGAATAGAATATCAAAGTTCTTCTCCTCAACCCCAGCTATAAACGCAGCACCACATGCCATCTCTAAAATTCAGATTGTCGAGAAAAATTCTCCGCAAAAGGCAGAGAAGTTGCGACAGTAAAAGAAGCTGACCGCTGATCAGATACATCCGAACGCTGCTTCTTTAGACAAGCTCACCTCCACGATTGGGAACTTAACAGAATCATATCTTCCTGAAGTTCACTCACCGGTTCCGCCGCAAAATATGAATGATAACAAGTGGTAATACCAACTTTGTAACCACTTATTTTTCTTGACACACAACCTCTTGCGGAATGGCATATCGCTGAGGAGATCGTGGAATATTGACTTATTCCTATACTTGACCCGCAAAAAAGGGAATTCTTATCAAACAAAAAAATTTCACCATATGGAAAGGAATCAGGAATCATGCTGCAGGATGTGTTTTTAGACAATGAGGAAGCGGCTCTGAAAGAGGAAGTGCGGAACTTTGTCAAAGCGGAGGTTTCTTCCGATCTCGTTAGGAAGATGGATCGCGACGAGATCACCTACCCGAGGGAATTCGTCAGGGCCCTGGGGAACCGTAACCTTCTTGGACTGAGATTCCCCGTGGCGTACGGCGGCCGAGGCCTTTCCTGGGCTGCGGAAATCGCGGCCCTGGAGGAAATCGGGGTTTTGGGAACGGCTTTGGGCTGCGCCTTCTCCATGCCGTCCATCGTTGGGCAGGCCCTTCACAGCTTCGGAACGGAAGCGCAGAAGGAGAAATTTCTTAAACCTCTTCTGAAGGGCGATCTCATATCCGCGGAAGCCCTGACCGAACCGAGGGGGGGATCGGATTTTTTCGGCGCTACGACCCGTGCGGAACTCAAGGATGATTATTTTATCGTCAAAGGTCAGAAGCGGTTTGTCGTGGCGGCGGACGGGGCGGATTTTTTCATCGTATACTGCAACACCAACCCGCAGGGAAAACCTCACGAACGGATCAGCCTGATGCTGATTGAGAAGGACCGTCCCGGCGTTGAGGTCAAATACCTCTACAAGCTCATGGGCACAAGGGGCGGTGGCACGGGCCGTCTGATTTTCCGGGATGTGAAGGTGCCCGCATCGAACCTGATCGGTGAAATCAACAAAGGCGCGGAAATTTTCAATACCATGATGGTTCCGGAGCGATTGACCTCGGCGGGCGGTTCCCTCGGCATGGCCCGCGCCGCCCTGGAGGTTGCTGTGCGATACTCCGACCGGAGAAAGGCCTTTGGCCAGAAAATCCGCAACTTTCAGGGAGTCAGCTTCAAGGTTGCCGATGCCATTACCCGGTTGGATGCTGCACGGGCATTGACTATTGCAGCCGGAAGGAGCGTCGACGCGGGGCTCCCCTCGGCACGGCGTCTGGTAAGCGAGGCAAAAAAATTTGCAACGGACGCGGCATGGGATATCTGCAATCTTGCCATGCAGATTGTCGGGGGTATCGGCTATACGAATGTGTACCCGCTGGAGCGCATGATCCGGGACACCCGGCTGATTCAAATATGGACGGGCACCAACGACATCATGAATCTCCTGATCCAGCACGAATACTACCGGGAAGTCCTCAAAGACCCGAACCCCGGACGCATGATCGAAGGAGACGCCGAAGAGGCGGGACAGGACGAAGAAAAGGTTTATGAGGATGACGAGATGTGGACAAAGGGCTGGTAGGGAAAAAGAGGGAGGCCTGCGGCTAATCCATAACGCCCATATCATCACCATCCGAAACCGGCCATGGAGTTGCCATACTATCGAAGAGGATGGTGAATCTGCCGGCACACAAGGCGTGTCATGCATGAATACGCCTCACGTCGCACCCGATATTCACTCCTTCCTGAAAGCAATAAACCGTCAGCCTCGGTAAAAATGCTGGATTTCATATCGTTATCAATGATTTCATCCCCTCAAGAATTATGATATGGATGATGGAAATTTGAATCTCCGATTCTATGAGGGGCTGCGGCCAACTGATTCATGGTTGAAATATTGCGGCACCACCGGGAAACCAAGTGGCAAACGGAGAAAATAAACCCAAACCGGTTATATCGGGAGAAACCAGCTCACTCGAGATATAACTAAGGGGTTTTTATGAGTCTTTTTTTTCAACACATTGAAGCGCTTTATGTTAACGGTGAATATTCCAAGGTAAAAGAGGAACTTGACAATTTTGAAAAGACTAATAAACCCTTTCCGACCTGTATTTATAGAGAGCTTGCCTATGCGGAATCGAACACATACAGAATAATTAGAGATGAAAATATATTTCCGATCCGCTTTCTATGGTTATTTGAACTTAAAGAACAAATAATGATAGGTGTGGTTATGCCCCTTGAAAGATCTATTTATAATCCAGAAAGATTATATGAACGCTGGCTGAAATGTCTTGCAGATGAATCTTTTAGGCAAGAAGTTGAAAAGGACGATGTTCTTTTTGATTTGGATAGAAAAGCTATATCATTAACTCGAGGATGGGTTCTAATAGGCGATACCTTTATAGATGATTTAATAGAAATAGAGGAATACTACGGCGAAGAATTGATGGTTATTGACGAGAAAACTAAAATAGAAAGCGCCATGTTTGTCGAGTACAAATCAAAAAAGCGCTGAATTGATCCCGATTTTAGTATTTCAAAGATCCGGTGACATACAAACATTTCTCCATTAGCGTGAGATATCCTCCCAGGGTAAAATATGGACGAAAGGAATGCAGAATGTGGCTGATGACAAAATACGGTTTTTACTCAATTGTCCAGAAGCATGATAGAGAGTACCACGTGCGGGCACGCGAACGAAAGGATGTCGAGAATTTGGTAAGGTGCGTTCCATTGCCACATGCACAGATAAAGGAAAGTGAACGTACCGACTATACCTTTCGGATTGTCGTTGGACAAGCGGATGTATTGGCGATCCTTCGGTTTCTTGGCGAGACGTTAGACTACTCAAATTTCAAGGATACGATAGATCAAATAGATGATCAAAAACATAAACCTTATCATAAAGTGTGGGATGTAATTGCAGATGCTTTGGGAGCATATGGGCGTAAACCCATTTGGCAGAGAAGGAAAGAAACCGGGCAACCTCCGGCTGAACTCGACGCAAAGTCGCTTGCTTCAGGCAGATCGTTAGACCCAAAAACTAAATCATGAGAAAACGGATAGTTCTGATTTCATGTGTAAGCCAAAAACTACCTCATCGTGCGATGGCGAGAGAACTGTATATAAGCACGCTTTTTAAGCTCAACCTGAAATATGCAGAGAAATTGGCGCCAGATGAAATATTTGTTCTTTCTGCAAAGCATGGATTGTTGGCTTTAGGAATAGAAATAGAACCTTATGAACAAACACTGAACAATATGCGTTCGAGTGAAATTCGTGTATGGGCAGCGCGTGTCCTTGAGCAAATCAAGGGAGTATGTTCTATTGATGACTCGGAGCTCATTTTTCTTGCTGGCGACAAATATAGAAAGTATTTATTGCCCCATATCAAGAATTATAAGGTTCCGTTGAAGGGTCTGCGCATTGGGAAACAACTACAAAAGCTCAAAGAGCTGACGTCATGAGTAATGAATGTAGAGCTGTTCATAACTTAACCAAACAACTGGAAAGGCATAGCTTCCCATTCAAAGACTCAGTAATCCCAAAAAACGGAATATACATTCTATTTCAACAATCTGAGGTAGGCCATGGGCAAGATAGAATTGTACGAATAGGCACACATACGGGGAACAACCAACTTCGTTCAAGGCTAAAACAACATTTTCTCGCTGAAAATAAAAACAGGAGCATTTTTAGAAAAAATATTGGCAGGGCTTTATTGAACAAAAGAAACGATCCTTTTCTTCAGCATTGGGAGTTTGATCTTACAACCAGAAAAGCCAAAGACCAGCATTCTTCTTTGGTTGATTTTGATTACCAAAAACAAGTAGAAAATGAAGTCAGTCAGTACATTCGGGATAATTTCTCATTTGTTGTATTTGAAGGGGAGGATAAGGCAGACAGGCTTGAAATAGAATCAAAACTTATATCAACTGTCTCTTTGTGTGATGAATGTAATGCATCCGATAATTGGCTCGGCAATTATTCTCCCAAAACAAAAATTGTAGAAAGTGGGTTGTGGTTAGTAACTGAGCTCTACAAAACACCATTTGATGCCTCAGGCGTTGAGCATTTTTCAAGGTTAGTAAGTAAACACATAAAAAAGGCGAATTAGGTCTATATTATAATGTTATGATAGAAAATATAAATAAAGCACAACTAATCGAACTAAAATCCCGACCAATCTGGAACCTTGGGAACGATGTGCTTTATCGGCTCTGCAAGGACTACCCAGAACACAAATCACCAGCAGTAATAGTCGCAAAGGTATGGCTAATAGGTCGGGCATATGCTGCCGCCATTGAACGAAGGAAAAATAAAGATGAGGGGAATGATAATTTTTACGAATCAAAAGTGGTTTCAGAAATGCAGAAACCCTCTTTGGATCAAAATCTTGAGAGAATCAGTAAATTCAATGAGATCACACCGCAAAATATCTCGGTAATATTGGAAACACATAAACACTTAACAGACATTTTCAAACAAATATCGGAGATAGAAAAAAGGTCACTGGCTTCAAAGTATCTACATTTTCACTTTCCTAACCTATTCTTCTTGTATGACTCAAGGGCTGTAAAGAGTTCGAGAATGTTACTCCCTCAATTCAAAGCTGAAATCTCGATCCAAAACGTTGATAACGAATACAGGAATTATTTTCTCAGACTATACCATCTGCGTGACTTTATTTACAAAAGGGATGATCTTTTATTATCGCCAAGAGAGATTGACAATATTTTGATAAACATACAATCATACCAGTGGATACAGCTAATCGCCGATAAATCCGGCTCTGGCTGACCCTTGTTATATTTTGTTTCAATCGGTAATTCTTAACATTTTATTTAACTGAATCTATTTAGTTGTAGGTGTAAGGGATTGATGTTAAAAAAATATTTATCTATAAAATAGATGGTATTTTCTAAATGTAAAGAAATATGACAGTAACTGTTTATAGAAAATATCTATTTAAGGACTTGTAGGTAAACAGTATATTAAATTATGTCTCGCAATATTCTCAAATGCCAGCGGCAAGGTCGGTGGTCGTTTACTTTTCGAGCCGGCGAGTTCTCAGGAAAGCTATGGCGCCGAGGAGACCTATTCCTGACAGGATTAAGATAATGCCAAGGGCCTCACGTGAAGACGGGATTTCGCCGAGTTGAATGGCGGCTAAAACGATGGCAAGTACCGGAGTAACGAGCGTTCCCATCGTTGCCATGCCCGCCGGAATCCTCTCCAGTATATAAAACCATAGCAGGAATGCAACGACGCTGACGAGAAGGACATTATAGAGCAGGGCGGCACTGAATACGAGGGTCCACTGGATAGGAGATGACGGCACCAAGATCGAAATAATTATGAGAGGCCCCACACCGTAAATCATCTGCCAGGTAGTGACCGATACCACGTCGAAGTCGGGATCCCGCCTCATTATCCGGGTGATAACGGCACTTCCCGCCCATGATATTCCGGAAATCACCGCAAGGATACTCGACCAGAGGTTTGCCCCGCCGGCATCGACAGCAACGATTAAAACGAGTCCTGCAAACGCGAGAATTACGGCCAGCCATTCAAGGCCCCTGATCCTCTCGCCCAGTATAGGCCAGGCCAGAAGGATAACCCAGAACGGCATCGTATAAAGGAGTACGGCCGTTTTCCCCGCACCCCCGCTCACGAGAGCCCATAAAGGAAGACCAAGACCCAGTGTCGTGGAAAGTAATCCCAAAAGGACGGTCCATTTCACCTGTCGCGGTCGCCAATCCTTTTTCGTCAAAAGAAGTATTCCGAAAAGACAGATGGCGGCCGGGAATACCCGCATAGCGGCAAATACAAATGGATCGCAGAAACGGAGAGCCTCTTTCATGACTACCCAGTTGTAGCCCCAGATGATGCTCATGATTGCGAGAGCAAGAATGGGTTTCCCGGTGGTAGTTTCGGAGGTTGTCTTGGCACACATGGTTGGCAAACTTAAGAGATTGCACCTGCCCTGTCAAGAAATTCTATCGCAGCAAAGAAGGGTAAACATTACTCATACTTCCTAAAGTCCATAGTCGCATTGCCCGCTAAAATATTCATTATTGCGGATGGAACTGACCAAAAAACCGCAGAACTCTCAATACAAATGTGATACATATTTTAGCGGAAAATAATTTTGACGAAATCGTAAAAAGTCTGTCATTCCCTCGAAAGAGGGAATCCAAAAATGATTTTATGGTTCCCCGCTTGCGCGAGGACGACGTCTGGACTCCCGCTTCCCCGGGAGTGACATAGTTTTTAACTTTTTACGAAACCGTCAATTTTCATATTTTCATTTATTGAGCTTCAATGTCATTAACTTAAGCACTTTGACCCCCCTCTTTTCTAAAGAGGGGTTGGGGGAGATTTTACGGAATGCAATTAAAATCCCCCTGAATCCCCCTTTACAAAGGGGGACACGTAAATGTCCAAACTCCAGATCCCCCTTTACAAAGGGGGGCTTGAAAGAGATAATATCCTTAAGTCAACGCCATTGTATTGAGTTTTGTAAATCAGGACACTGACAAAATCGAGGATGCCATGACCCATCACTTGGTAAAGTCGGGCTATACCGCTCTGATAGATCGTATTAATCGTTTTCCCCAGGGGGCGCCCCCATCGGATACGCTCTATAAAATCCTGAAGGTTCTCTTCAGCGAAAAAGATGCCGCCCTTGTATCTCTTCTTCCAATAAAACCATTCACAGTGGAGAAGGCTGCCCGTATTTGGAAGATGAAGACATCGGAGGCTCAGAAGATTTTAGATGATCTGGCGGATCGGGCAATTCTTCTTGATATGGAAGGCGATGGAGAACAAATCTATGTCCTTCCACCACCTATGGCCGGTTTTTTTGAGTTTTCTCTCATGCGCATCCGGAAAGATATCGATCAGCGCACATTAAGCGAACTTTTCTATCAGTATCTCAATGTGGAGGATGACTTTATAAAAGCTCTCTTTACGGAGGGAGAAACACGGTTGGGGCGTGTATTCGTTCACGAACCGGCCCTTTCTACCGGCATCAGCTTATGCGTTCTGGATTATGAACGGGCCACAGAGGTCATTAAAACGGCTTCCTGCAGGGGTATCAGCATCTGTTATTGCCGTCATAAAATGCAGCATCTCGACCGGGATTGCAACGCACCGAAGGAGATCTGCATGACCTTTAACGCGGCTGCAAGCTCTTTGATCAAACATGGTCATGCCCGGACGGTTAGTATGGAGGAATGTCTGGATTTACTCACTATCGCCTATGATCAAAAGCTGGTTCAGTTCGGTTCGAATGTCCGCGAAGGGGTCAATTTCATTTGCAATTGTTGCGGCTGCTGCTGTGAGGCCATGATCGCGGCCAGGCGTTTCTGCCTTCTGCATCCTGTTCATACGACAAATTTTCTGCCAGAGATTCATGAAGGAGGTTGTACGGGTTGCGGTCAGTGCGTAAACGTCTGCCCCGTGGAAGCCATGAGCCTTGTTTCGGCTAACGATCCCAAGAAGCCGAAAAAGAAAAAGTCCCAGTTGCGCAATGAAATCTGCCTGGGCTGTGGTCTGTGTGTACGAGTCTGTCAGGAAAATCACATTGAATTAAAATTACGTTCCCAGCGAGTCATAACACCGCTTGATTCCATCCATCAGGTTGTTGAAATGGCCATAGAAAGGGGAAAACTACAGAATCTTATATTCGATAATCAGGCCCTTTTCAGTCACAGGGCCATGGCGGCGATACTTGGTGTCATTTTTAATCTGCCTCCCATTAAACAAGCCATAGCGAAACGCCAAATGAAATCGAGATGCCTTGAAACCATGGTCAGACGAATGAATCAAAACGATTAACACCGTCCGATAGTGTAAGCATCTACTTCTTCCTGTTATGTTGTTCTTCTTATCAAGTACATCCAACAACATTTCAACCCAAAATAAACGAAAGGCGCTCATTTGGAAAAATTAGAGATTCTCTCATTAAGGAAAGATTATTGATCAAAGTATTGAATTGTACCGATGGATTTTTCTCATCAACGTTGTTCGATGCATTCCCAGCGCAGCCGCCGCATTTTGCAGATTGCCATTATGCTGCCTGAGTGTCTGGTGGATTAGTTCTTTCTCGAAGTTGTTCATTATCGTTCGGAAATCGTGAGCATGTGTGGCTAGCGTGCTCGTATTCATGGGCTGGAATTTGAGGGATAATTCTTCCAATATATGTTCTCTTGTGATTTTTTTTTGAGGATACAATACGACCAGACGCTCAATAATATTATAGAGCTCTCGTACATTGCCAGGCCAGGTATAGTCCGTCAGTGCTTGGACGGCTGACGGAGTCAATTGCTTTTCCACTTTATAGCTACGTGATATCAATGTTAAAAAATGTTCCGCCAAGGGATAGATATCTTCGACCCGCTCTCGTAGAGGTGGGATATAAATAGGTACGACATTCAAGCGATAAAAGAGGTCTTCGCGGAATTGTCCGGCTTTGATCAGAGACTGCAAATCGCGATTGGTAGCAGCTAAAAACCTTATATCTATATGTTCAACGGAAACACTCCCAACGGAATATATTTCTTTTTCCTCGATTAGACGGAGCAATTTGACCTGAGTTTGAGGTGATACATCGCCGATTTCATCAAGAAAAAGCGTTCCGCCTGCTGCAGCATGAACAAAACCGTATTTCCCAGATTTTAATGCCCCCGTGAATGCACCTGCCCGATAGCCAAATAACTCAGACTCTAAAAGACTTTCCGGCATAGCACTCACACTCACTTTGATCAAAGGCTTATTTCTGCGGCGGCTAAACTGGTGTATCACCTTGGCGATTATTTCCTTACCTACTCCAGATTCCCCTAAAATCAAAACAGTCGAATCTATCGTAGCAACCTGGACCGCCCGCAATAAGACCTTTTGCATTGTTTTGCTGGCAGCAACTATATTGGTGATTGGTGAGAAGGGAAACATACTCTCCACCCCCTCGATAACTTGGGGGCAGAGCTCTCGCGGATATACGGTCGTGGCCACGAAAATTATGTCGCCAACCTGGTTAAATATTGGATTTCCTGTGACGACCACACGCTTACCTGTGCGCAGGATTTTTTGTTCGATCGTTATAGGAGCTTTGTGTTTCAGAACGAGCAGTGTAACGGAACGGTCATAAAAGCCTTCTTCTTCGAGCTTCTGCATATGCCGCCCGATGACCTCTCTTTCCTCTATCTCGGACAATAACTCATAGGCTTTATTAACCCCCAGGGTGTATGCGGAGCCATCTGTAAGATAAACTCCGGTTTCTTGAGCCAAATCATATTGTCTGTCATTATCGGTCAAAAAAGTCACTAAATTATTCACTGAATATCATCTCTTCATGAAAAATATGAGAGTTCAGATTTAGCGATGGTGTTTTCTGAGAAGGGTATTTTACGGCAAGTAAGGTTTGTTGCTAGTCATTTTCTCCCAGCCTCGATCAGCCCTGGTTTGAAGAAGTATCCATTGCAAGGATATCCTGTCTCCTTCGCAGGGACTTACTTGTACCCGCAATCATCTCCCTCAAAATATCCTTAATGTTAAGGCCATACTGATTTATTATCGAGACTACTCCATTCGCCCTGTCTGTCAAGAATTATTTTTATCTCATTATGCTCTCTCTTCATGAGCGATGCACTGCGAATACAGGATAACGCATCATAGAGGTGTTTTGACCGGCCATATTGACGATCCCTCACACATTGGTCTGTGTAACCTTGGAGCTGAATTGCACAGTTAGTAGGTGCAAACCTGCACTAATGCGGATTGAAGTTGAATTTTGTAAATTTGTAGAAGCATTCTTGGAAAAATTTTCGCTCTCTGTCCATCGACTATTTATCAGGTGAATTATAATAATTATGTATGCTTATAAGATGATATGTCGGATTTCTGAAAAAGTGTCGGAGTCTAGCTGTCAGTTATAATTTAAAACTTCTTTATCTGGCACATCCTGTGCTTTTTATGTAACACGTCTGCTTTAATTTGAAAAAACTGATGAAACAAACACATGAGGAGGTATAAAGCCGTGGCACTGAAAACCCCTGAACAATATGAAGAAAGTCTGCGAAGGATGAATTTCAAGGTCTATCTGATGGGGGAACTTGTGAAAAATGTGGTCGATCATCCCATTATCAGACCCTCGATGAATTCCGTGAAAATGACCTATGCCCTAGCCCAGGACCCGCAGCATGAAGATCTCATGACGGCGAAATCCCACCTGACCGGGCAGAAGATCAACCGGTTCTGTCATATCCACCAGAACACGGAGGATCTGGTCAAGAAAGTGAAAATGCAGCGGCTAATGGGCCAGAAGACAGGGGCCTGCTTTCAGCGCTGTGTCGGAATGGACGCCATCAATGCCGTGGACAGCGTCGCCTTCGAAATGGACAAGAAGCTCGGCACAACCTATTATGAACGGTTCAATAAATTTCTGCGGATGATGCAAGAGGAAGACATGACCGTAGACGGCGCCATGACCGACCCCAAGGGGGACCGGAGCCTCTCGCCGAGCAAGCAGGCCGATCCGGACCTCTACACGCGCGTGGTGGAGAAGAGGAAAGACGGCATTGTCGTCCGGGGGGCGAAGGCCCACCAGACGGGGGCCATTAACTCCCACTGGATTCTTGTCATGCCGACGATCACAATGACGAAAGAAGACAGCGATTATGCCGTTTCCTTCGTGGCACCCGCCGACGCCAACGCCATCTTTTACATTTACGGCCGTCAGTCCTGCGACACGCGGAAACTGGAGGGCGGCGAAATCGATGTGGGCAATCTGCAGTACGGCGGCCATGAAGCCCTCATGGTTTTTGACGATCTGTTCGTCCCCTGGGAGAACGTCTTCATGTGCGGTGAGCATGAATTCAGCGGCGCCTTAGTGGAGCGCTTTGCCGGCTATCATCGCCAGAGCTACGGCGGCTGTAAAGTCGGCGTTGGCGATGTGCTCATCGGGGCGGCGGCTCTGGCCGCCGATTACAACGGCGTTTCCAAAGTTTCACACGTCAGGGACAAGCTGATCGAAATGACGCATCTCAATGAAACACTTTACGCCTGCGGGATCGCCTGTTCGGCGGAAGGGCACAAGACCGCATCCGGCAACTACCTGATCGATCTCCTTCTGGCCAATGTCTGCAAGCAGAACGTGACCCGGCTTCCCTATGAGATCGCGAGGCTCGCCGAAGATATTGCCGGAGGATTGATGGTTACGATGGCCTCTGAAAAGGATCTTCGCAACCCGGAGATCGGAAAAATTGTGGCAAAGTATCTCAAGGGAGTTGCATCGGTGCCGACGGAGCATCGTTGCCGGGTCTTGCGGCTGATCGAGAATATCACCCTCGGAACCGCGGCAGTCGGATATCGCACCGAATCCATGCACGGCGCCGGCTCCCCCCAGGCGCAACGGATTATGATTGCGCGCCAGGGCAATATTGACCATAAAAAGAAACTGGCTAAAGAAATTGCCGGGATCAAGGATTGACGGGCCATTTGGCAGATGTAAATCTGGTATCTGTGCTTTGTAGACATGGGTCTGGTAGGCGTAAAATACTGCGGGGGGTGCAATCCCCACATCGATCGCGCGGGATTGGTTCGGGATATTGAGAAATTGCTGCCGCCGGGCCACAGGCTGACAACGGATCGACCACCATCCTGTCCATGGGAGACAGCGATTCTCGTTTGCGGATGCGAGGTCAAATGTGCGCATCGTCCGGCCATCAGGAGCCTTGACCGGAGATGGATTCTTGTCGGTGGGTCGACGGTTGATCTGGATCTTGTGCCGGAAGGCAAACTGGCAGGTTTTATCGTACGGAAAAAATTAAAACTGGAAAAGGAGGCGTTCTCATGAATTGGCAAGATCATTTTAATGGACGAACTGTTACAGCCCCTGAAGCCGTAACAAAGGTCAAATCCGGGGATCGGGTGGTTACGGCCCATGCGTGTGGTGAGCCTAAAAGTCTAGTCGAGGCAATGGTTGATCGTGCAGGGGAGCTATTGAATGTGGAGATCGTTCATATGGTCTCCATGGGCAAGGCACGCTACTGCTTGCCGGAGTATGAAAAATCTTTTCGACATAATGCACTTTATGTGGGTGGAACCAGCAGAAAGGCTATCAAGGAAGGACGTGGCGACTATACGCCTTGTTTTTTTCACGAAATTCCCCTGCTTTTCAGAGACAAAATATTACCCGTGGATGTGGCACTGATCCACGTATCTCCTCCGGATAAGTGTGGGTTTGTGTGTCTTGGTATATCCGTCGACTATACGCGGCAGGCTGCGTTGAGTGCCAAAACGGTCATTGCTCAAGTTAATCCTAACATGCCTCGTGTTGGGGGTAACTCATATCTTCACGTTAGTGATATTCATTATTTTGTCCCCTCCGAAGAGCCGCTAATTGAACTCACTCCTCCGGTCATTGGTGAGGTGGAAAAAGCCATTGGCAGTAATGTCGCGAACCTTATAAAGGATGGTGACTGTTTGCAACTTGGAATAGGTGAAATTCCAGATGCAGTCTTAACATTCCTGGGTGAAAAGAAGGATCTCGGTATTCATTCAGAGATGATTTCAGATGGCGCCATGAAGTTAGTTAACGAGGGCATTATCAATTGTCGCAAGAAAACATTCCACACAGGAAAAATCGTCATTACTTTCGCCATGGGGACAAGTAAATTTTATGAGTGGCTCAATGACAATTCGATGATTGAAGCGTATCCTGTCAATTATACCAATGATCCTTTCAACATTGCACAAAACGACAATATTGTAGCCATCAATTCAGCACTGCTGGTGGATCTACTTGGCCAAGTCGCAGCAGACACTCTTGGGACAACGCAATACAGTGGGGTCGGCGGGCAAGTAGATTTTGTACGCGGTGCAGCCCGTTCTCGCGGAGGGCGGAGCATTATTGCCTTGCCTGCAACCGCAGCGAAAGGTACGGTATCTAGGATTGCGGCTACACTCATGCCGGGTCAGGCTGTAACAACCTCGCGTAACGATGTGGACTATGTGGTTACGGAATACGGAATTGCTAAACTGAAGGGCAAAACCGTCAAGCAGAGGGCTGAGGCATTAATCCAGATTGCCCACCCCCAGTTCAGGAATCAGCTTCGGGATGAATGCAGAGAGCTTTATGGCTTCCGGGTCGATGCTTAAACGCCGCACCGAAAACCCTTCAAGCGGTTGATGGGGGAGCAACAAACAGGAACTTACAAATAGATTCTAAAAGAAAGGAGGGGACTTTCTCAAAATAATTTTTATCGTTCTGACTTGAAAATCCTATAACATAAGAAGGAAGGAGGGGGAATAAATGAAATTGCTATACTTTCCACTATCGCTGAGCGTGGGCATCTTAGCGGCTTTGTGGACCTATTGTTCAATTAAGTTGGGTTGGCCGACGTGGGCGGCTTTTGTCGGTTGGGCTTTTTTCTTTGTGGCCGGCGACGACGCAAAAGCTATAGCCAAAGTAGGGGCGCCGACATTGGTTGGTGTTTTGTTCGGCTATCTCTGTCTGTACGGCCTCAAACTCGAAGGAGAAGCCGGTATTCTATCGATATCGATCGCCGTCGGGGTGGCAGCGATGGCGCTGGTGTTGATGATGAATTGGAAAGCATTCGCCCTGGCGCCGGCAGCCTTTGGGGCTTTCGCCGTCTTCTTCGCCGTCACCTTCGGGCACTTCAAGAGCAAAGACGCATTTGCCCTGGAGAACATTTTCTTCAGCCTGCTGGCCTTGGTCATCGGCATCGGTCTGGGGTATTTGTCGATAAAGATTCCGGCTTGGTTTACCAAGTCATCCCAAGCATAATTCTACATAGACAAGGAGAAAAAAGATGAAACTTTATTTTTTTGAAGCGGGTGTTTTGAAGAGTTATAAGCAGTATTTCACAATGGGATTAGGTGTTGGGGAACCATTTGACGTCCCGGTGCCTTTTCTACTCATTGAACATCCCAAAGGGATTGTTCTTTTTGATACCGGGAACGCCCTGGAGGTGGTAAAAAACAAAAAGGCTCACTGGGGAGATATCTTGGCCGCGTATGACCCTGTCATGTCAGAAGAGCAGTGGTGTGTGAATGCGATTCAGAAAGTGGGATATAAACCCAAAGATGTCAAGTATGTCATTTTATCACATCTCCATCTCGATCATGCAGGATGCGTAGGGCATTTCCCTAATGCAAGGTACATTGTACAGCGTGATGAGTTGCACTATGCCTATACCCCCGATTACTTTATGAAGCTTGCCTACATTCGTAAAGATTTTGATAAGCCGGTCGACTGGCTTATATTGAATGGCTGGAGAGATGATAAATTCGATTTATTCAATGACGGTAAACTCATCATTTATCTTACTCCTGGCCACACACCGGGACATCAATCCATTCTTGTGAACTTGCCGAAAACAGGCCCCATGTTTTTCGCAGCTGATTCGTGTTATACATTGGAAAATTTGAACAACAATGTACTATCCGGTCTCGCATGGAATTTCGGGGAATCTGTAAAGTCCGTTGAAAGGATGAAGGCTCTACAATCACTTCATGGAGCTCAGATCGTAACGGGGCACGATCCGGAAGGCTGGAAAGCTTACAAGCAGGCGCCGAAATTTTACGAATAGGATCATAAACAGAAAACCGGTACATTTGAATTGTGGTGATCTGGCCCCGGAACATGTACTATGTTTTAAATTAGAAATCTGCTTTTTTAGGAGAATAGAAAGGCATCCGTTGATGGAGAACGATAATTCAATGAACTGTGGGGCGTGACGTTATTGCTGGAGCAAGGGTAGTTGTGAGGAACTAAACCTTAAATTGCGGTTTTATAATGAAGGCAGGATCAGCAACGGTCCTGCCTTAAATTTTATGAATTATTCCCCGTTGTACAGCCTTGGTGCCACGCTGGTATTTTGAGGAAACGCCGAGCTTTCGATAAATATTTTTGATGTTTGACCTGACTGTGTGCTTTGAAATATGCAAAGTGTAGGTAATATCGTTATCTTATTTACCCGCATAGATACCTTCACTTCCAATTCGCTCTGAGCCAGTTGAAATGTTTGTACGGGTATGGAAGCCGTCTTTCCGCTCTTTACTCTGTTCAAAATGGATGCAGGTAATCGTTGGTGCGACTCGTGAGTTCATCAAGTGAGCTCTTGGCAAGAAAGATCACGGCTTCAGTGCCGACATGCTCACATCAGCTCGCAGGCACATCAGAGGCTATCCCGCCTGCATTTTAAGGCAGAAGAATCGGTTCTCACCGGCACCGATCATCGTTTCAAGTCGCAGTAAGCTGAAAGGCGCTAAATGTCATTTCATGAGGAACACAGAATCTATGGATTCCCGCTCCCGCCTGCCCTCGAATGCCCTTGTCGGGGGCGGGAATGACAAAGGATTAAAAACTGCAGATGGATCTATATGTTACAGTTATTATAACAATGTCATTGACTTGAGAATATTATTTCTTTCAAGTCCCCCTTTGTAAAGGGGGATTCAGGAGGATTTTAAGTGTATTCTGTAAACTCTCCCCCAACCCCTCATTAGAAAAGAGGGGGGACATTGGTTATTATATAAAAATCTTGATTTTGTAAAAAGGATAGTATACAAGACAAGTCCATTTAAAATTAAATACAGGACTCCTTGTTCGAACTGACAGTTCGGACTTTAGAGCCATGAGGAGGTACAAAGTTGAGAAGATACGAAACCCTGTTTATTGTCCAAGTTGACCTACCCGACGACGAACTCAGCAATCTCATTGAACGATACAGCTCAATCATAACAGCTTTCAAGGGCACTGTCGTTAAAACCGAAAAATGGGGCAAAAGAAAATTAGCCTACGAAATCAGAAAACAAACAAACGGATACTATATCCTCATTGATTTTGTAGGAAAAAGCGCCGTCATCGAGGAAATGGAAAGAAATTTCAAAATCGATGACAAAGTTTTGAAATTCATGACAATATTGAAGGATGATAAAGTTGACCTGGCGAAGATAGAAAAAGAAAAACTGGGAGAAGTACCGACGGATACGCCGCGTGTGGCGCTGAAAGTGGAAAGCCCGGAAACTCCTGTGAAAAGTATGGAGATTGAAAGAGTCAAAGATTCCACGTCATCTGAATCCATTTAAACATAAAGAGGAAACGAAGGGAGAAAAGTATCAGAAATGCCAATACCATCAAGAGACACAAGGACTCCAAGAACCGACTCAAAACCGCAAAAGAAATTCTACCACAAAAGGAAATTTTGTCGATTTTGTACGGATTCGGAAATTAAAATTGAATATAAAGAGCCCCTTATCTTAAAGGATTATATAACCGATAGGGGCAAGATTATACCCAGGAGAATCACTGGAAATTGCGCGAAGCATCAAAGAGAGGTTACCGTGGCCATAAAAAGGGGAAGGACAATTGCACTCTTGCCTTTTGTTGTTTCCGAGTGGTAATATGAATTTCTATGACGCCTTGTTCAAACAGATATTGACGGATTCAGAATTTGAGAGAAGAAAGGGGTGCATTTTTTAATAATCTATACACGGGTATAGCCGTATCCTCCCTGGCCTTTCTTGCTGCATCGCTGATTCCCATAGTAGGTGCTTTCTTTATTATCCTCACACCCCTGCCAATTCTCTATTATTATTCGAAAACAGGCAGGATACAGGGATTGACAATTTTCATTGTGTCTCTGTTTGTGGTCGCCATAATCCTGATAGTATTCGGTTCAATAATAAATCTCCCTTTCTTGTTTATATCAGGGTGTTCGGGAGTGATCCTTTCAGAAATCTTTCGTAAGAATTATTCTATCGAAAGAACTGTTATTTATCCGGGCATGGTGCTCTTAATACTATGGTGTTCTTTTATCATCTATCAAAGTCTCATCTCGGGAAAACAACCGTTGCTTTTTCTGGAGGATTTTATAGGGAAAAACATTCAAGAAAGCATACAATTCTATGCTCAACTGGATATACCAGCGGAACAGATCGACCTAATCAGAGACAATTTTAAACAGATCACCCATTTTTTTACAAACATTTTTCCTGCTCTTGTCCTGGTAAGTGCATTATTCACAGTATGGATAAATACACTGGCAGCAAGGGAGATATTTCAAAAAAACGGGGTGCCGTATCCCGATTTTGGCGATCTTTCGCGTTGGAAGGCGCCGGAAAAACTGATATGGTTTCTTTTAGCTAGTGGGGGAATGCTTTTAATGCCCGTAGAAGGGGTAATGTTTCTCGGCCTTAATCTTCTGATTATTTGTCTGTTTGTATATCTGCTTCAGGGTCTGTCAATTGTAAGTTTTATATTCAAAACGAAAAACGTTCACAGAATTTTCAGGATGCCATGTTATTTTCTTATTTTTGCTCAACAATTTATCATCATGCTCGTAATTGCTGTCGGTGTGTTTGATCTATGGGTTGATTTTAGAAAATACATTAAGCCGATTGCAGAGCCCTCACCATAAAGATGATTTTCAAAACTAAGGAATTACAGTGAAATATTTGATTTAATAAGGAGAATTTTATGAAGGTTATATTGAAAGTAAATATGGAATCTCTGGGAAAAGCCGGAGACACAGTGAAAGTTGCAGACGGTTATGCAAGGAACTATCTGGTTCCCAAGGGACTCGCAGTTGAAGCGAGCAGCTGGTCTCTTAAGGCCTCGGAACACGAAAAAAAGCATATACTGCAGAAGATCGAAAGTGAAAAGAAGAAAGCCGAATCGATGATTGAAAAACTCAAAGGTGTGACCTGTACCCTCTCCCGGCGTGTCGGAGAACAGGACAAGTTATTCGGATCTGTCACCACAAAAGATATTGAGGAGTCCCTCGTCGAACAGGGAGTAGCGATCAATAGAAAAATGATACTCCTTGAAGAACCCATCAGGTCTCTCGGCGAATTTCCCGTCAAGATTAAACTTCAGGCCGGAGTGATGACAGAGATTAAGATTACGGTTGTTGGCGAGGCGTGAAACATCTCATGAAAGATATCGACACCTCTTTGCATAAAGTACCTCCCCAGAACCTGGAAGCTGAGCAGTCTGTGATCGGAGGAATTCTGCTCGATAACCAGGCGCTGAACAGTGTTCTGGAAATACTTGATGCCGATGCTTTCTACAGCGAAGCCCACCGCAAAATATTCGCTGCGATCGTCGAGCTGTATGACAAAAATGAACCGAGCGACCTCATCACGTTAAGCAATATCTTAAAAAGCAAGAATCAGCTTGATCAAACCGGAGGGGTGTCGTATTTATCTTCTCTTGCAGACAATGTCCCGTCAGCAGCCAACATTTCCCATTACTCGAAGATCGTGAAGGAAAAGGCCATTCTTCGCAGGCTCATCGGCACAGCCACAGAAATTTTAAACAAGAGTTACAACTCAGCGGCAGATATCGATACAGTCCTCGACGAAGCGGAACATGCCATATTTGAAATATCCGAAAATAAAATTAGACCTGCGTTCAGCCCTTTCAAAGACATCATCAAGGAAAGCGTCAAAACCATTGAAAAGTTATACGAGAGGAAAGAACTTGTCACGGGTGTCCCCACAGGTTATGAAAAAATCGACGATATAACCTCCGGATTGCAGAAATCCGATTTGATCATCATAGCAGGCCGTCCAAGCATGGGGAAAACCGCTTTTGCCCTGAATATTGCTCAATATGCAGCGCTCGAAGCGAATACACCCGTTGCAATTTTTTCTCTGGAAATGTCGAAAGAACAACTTGCCCTTCGCATGCTTTCCGCAGAGGCGAGGGTTGATTCTCAAAGAATTAGAAGGGGGTTCCTTGGAGAGGCGGATTGGCCGAGATTGATTGCCGCAGCCGGAAGGCTTTCCGAGGCACAGATATTTATTGACGATTCATCGGCAATCTCCGCTTTAGAAATGAAAGCAAAGGCACGGCGGCTGAAATCCGAGGTTGACCTTGGTTTGATCATCCTTGATTACCTGCAACTCATGAGAAGCGGCAGTTACAGGGAAACATCGAGAGAGCAGGAGATATCGGAAATCAGCCGGTCACTGAAGGCCCTCGCAAAGGAATTGAGGGTCCCGGTTATCGCACTTTCCCAGTTGAACCGGAAGTTGGAAGACAGGACCAACAAGCGTCCGCAAATGGCGGATCTGAGGGATTCAGGAGCCATCGAACAGGATGCAGACTTAATCGCCTTCATTTACAGGGATGAGGTCTACGACAAGTCGGAGGAAAATCCTGAGAAAGGTATGGCTGAGATCATTATCGGCAAGCAAAGAAACGGGCCGACGGGTATGGTTAAACTGGCGTTTCAGGACAAGTTCGCACGCTTTGAAAACCTCGCCAGAGGGATTGATATGGGTTCGTAGGTGCATTGGATAACATTAGTCGTGGGGTTCAAGATCGTCCTCTCGGATTTCTCCATGTATCCCCCATAGCCGTTAGCCTCCTCGATGTCTTCGAATTATAAGGATGAATACTGATAGTGAAGAAGGATTCTGTCCGATCGAATATGGACTATTAAAATTCATGCCTCCAGCAACGCCGGCTCTTTTCCTAAATACGGAATCGCCAGTCTCAGTTTTTTGAGGGCCTGCTTTTCTATCTGTCTGGCACGTTCCCGTGTAATGTTGTATTTGTTACCGATTTCCTGAAGGGTTATCGGAGCGTCCGTCATTATGCGATGCTTGACGATATAGCTCTCCCTTTCGTTAAGGTTGGTAAGCGCGCCGGCGATATTTCGCTTCACCAGATCCATCTCTTCTTTCTTGATCAGGGCCATTTCCTGATTCTCGCCTGCATAGGTCAGATGATCGAGATGAGCCGTCTCGCCTTCATCATTGATGTATGCGTCAAGTGAAAGATCACGGTGACTCATCCGGAGATCCATTTCTTCAATCTCGTGTTCCTTAACCCCCAGAGATTCTGCGATTTCCGCGAATTCAGGGTTCTTCTGGGAAAGGGTCTCAAGTCTCTTCTTGGCCTGACTCAGCTTGAAAAAGAGTTTCCTCTGCGCCTGCGTGGTCCCGATTTTTACAAGACTCCAGGATTTGATAATGAAATTCTGGATATATGCCCTGATCCACCATACTGCATAGGATATAAGCCTGTAGCCCTTATAGGGATCAAACTTTTTCACGGCATGCATGAGACCGATATTCCCCTCCTGAATCAGATCGGCCAGTTTCATCCCGTAATTTCTATATTCATGGGCAATCTTGACGACAAACCTTAAATTCGAAACGACCAGTTTCTCGGCTGCCGCTACATCGTTATACTTTTTAAACTTGACCGCTAATTTGAATTCTTCATCCGCGCTCAACAAGGGAAAGCGATTGATCTGTGCTATGTATATGTCAAGGGTACTGGTTACCGATGGCAGTTCCAATGAACACTCCTCCATGTTCGATAATTTATAATCTTTGTATACTATTATGATGTCAATCATCTAGTCAATATTTTTCACGTAAGTTATTAACGAACAGTCACATGCCTTGACATCCACCTAATCTATTGTTACTTTATGCAAAAATCTTATGATTGATGAAACCGGTACAGTTAAGAATTCCTGCAAGAGGGGTTGAACAAACAGCAGCAAGGAGATAAACTTCATGAAAGAAGCCAACAGGGTCATTCTCGAGCATGCCTGTCGCATTGCCACAGAAATCAAGGCAAAGGCCCTCATGCTCTATGCTGAGGCGGCTGCGGAACTGCCCATTGCGGAAAATGAAAAACCATGTTTTGATCTCATTCTGGTTACGAAAGGCGACGAAGAAATACCAGAAAAATTTAAACAGTTGGGAACAATCATTAACGTCCCCCGTGTAAACCTGTCGCGGGTTGGCCAAATAAAAATAGCCATCACCAAGGGTATTGCCACAGGCCTTTTCAAAAAAGATGACACGCTGGTCTGCCTGAGTGGTCTTCCTAGGCTTGGATATGTGGACAGCATCTTTATGATCGATGTCGGCAGGGAATTTGAAGTTTTAACATCTCAGAATATCACTGATCTCATCCAGGGGGTCTACCCGGAAGTATTCAGCGCGGCCCTCAATATAGCACTTGAACTGGCTGCCCAGGGAAGAGAAGGGAGAAAAGTTGGAACTATTTTTATTCTTGGGGACCACGAAAAGGTTCTCCAACTTTCCAGACAAATGGTCATCAACCCTTTCATGGGATACTCTGAAGAAGAGCGAAACATCCTTAATCCGGAATTATTAGAGACAATTAAAGAATTTTCAGCCATTGACGGTGCATTTATCGTAAAGGACAATGGGGCGATCATGACCGCGGGAAGGCACCTCAACGCGGCAATTGAAAGCAAGGATTTTCCCCAGGGATTGGGGAGCAGGCATATCGCCGCTGCAGGAATCACGAGCATCACCCATGCAATAGCCATTGTTATATCTGAATCCACGGGAAACGTCAGCGTCTTTAAAAGTGGAAACCTTTTCGTGAGTATCTTGAAGCCAATACCATAAAAGTGGGGGCGCTATGCGATTCGACAAATTTACATTAAAGGTTCAAGAGGCCATACAGGAAGCCCAGACCTTGGCAAATAAATACGGGCATCAGGCCGTCGACGTGGAGCATCTTCTTCTTTCATTCCTGAGTCAGCCGGAAGGCATTACGGGAGAAATACTGAAAAAACTGGGAGTGGAGCCCCGAGGTATTGAAGATGAACTCAAAAAGGCTCTGAAGGGATTGCCGAGGGTTGAAGGTTCAGGTGCCGGCCAGGCCTACATGACGCCCAGATTAAACAAAGTGCTGGATAACGCCCTCGTTGAAGCTGCCCGCCTGAATGATGAATATGTAAGCGCCGAGCATATGCTGGTCGTAATTGCCGATGAAAAGGAGGGAGCAGCCGGGAAGATACTTCGGGGCAAGGGCATCACAAAGGACAACATTTTCAAGGTTCTTGTGGAAATCAGAGGATGCCAGAGGATTACCGACCCGAATCCGGAGGAGAAGTATCAGGCACTGAAACGTTATGCCCGAGACTTCAATGAACTTGCCAGAAAGGGATCTTTTGACCCCGTCATTGGACGAGATGATGAGATCAGGAGGATTATGCAGGTACTCTCCCGGAGAACAAAAAACAATCCCGTGCTCATAGGAGAACCGGGAGTGGGTAAAACGGCCATTGTGGAGGGCCTTGCGCAGCGCATTGTGAATGGCGACGTACCGGAGACCTTGAAAAATAAACGTGTTATTGGCCTTGATATCGGCGCTCTGGTGGCAGGCGCAAAATACCGGGGAGAATTCGAAGACAGGCTTAAGGCAGTACTCAAAGAAATCACAAGCGCTCAGGGAGAGATTGTCCTTTTCATTGACGAAATTCACACGGTTGTCGGCGCCGGAGCCGCTGAGGGCGCCGTCGATGCATCTAATATGCTGAAACCCGCCCTTGCCAGAGGGGAGTTGCGATGCATAGGTGCAACCACTTTAAATGAATACCGGAAGCATATTGAAAAAGATCCCGCGTTGGAACGCAGGTTCCAGCCGATCATTGTAAGGGAACCCTCTGTTGAGGATACGATTGCTATCCTCCGGGGATTGAAAGAACGGTATGAGGTACACCACGGGGTGAGGATCAAAGATTCTGCGATTATCGCTGCGGCAACGCTTTCCAATCGCTATATAAGCGACAGGTTTTTACCGGATAAGGCAGTTGATCTTATTGATGAGGCTGCCTCACACCTGCGGATTGAACTGGACAGTATGCCGGCTGAGATTGACACAATAGAAAGAAAAGTAACACAACTTGAAATTGAGCGGCAGTCCCTGAAGAACGACTTGGAAAAAACGACTCGGGAAAGGCATGACAAAATTGATAAAGAACTGAGGGACCTCAGGGAATCCATGGAAAAAATGAAGACGCACTGGGCGAAGGAAAAAGAAATAATCCGGAAAATTCAGGGAGTCAAAAGTAAGATTGAGGAATATAAAACAGAAGAGCTAAGCGCCCAGAGGGAAGGAAACCTCGCGAGGGCAGCCGAGATTCGCTACGGAAAGCTCGTCGAACTGAACAAGGAGATGGATCAGGAAAACACCATGCTCTCCGAAATTCAGAAGGACAATAAGATGTTAAAAGAAGAGGTGGATGCAGAAGACGTGGCGGAGGTTGTCGCAAACTGGACAGGAATTCCGCTGTCACGTATGCTGGAGGGCGATATTCAGAAACTTATCCATATGGAGGAGAGACTTAAAAGAAGGGTTATCGGCCAGGATGAGGGTATTGCTGCCGTATCCAGCGCCCTAAGAAGAGCACGTTCAGGACTCCAGGATCCGAACAGGCCGATCGGTTCTTTTATCTTCCTGGGGCCGACCGGCGTCGGGAAGACAGAACTGGCGAGAGCTTTAGCCGAATTCATGTTTGACAATGAACAGGCTATGATCAGGATTGATATGTCCGAATATATGGAAAAACACTCCGTTGCAAGGCTGATCGGTGCACCTCCCGGATATGTGGGATACGACGAAGGCGGATACCTCACCGAGTCCGTCCGGAGGAGGCCATACACAGTAGTGCTCTTCGACGAGATTGAAAAGGCTCATACGGATGTGTTCAATATTCTCCTGCAAATACTTGATGATGGCAGATTGACCGATGGCCACGGCAGGACCGTTGATTTTAAAAACACCATTGTGATAATGACGTCCAACATTGGCGGGCAATGGATACAAGATCTGTCCATAAATGATGAAGAAAAAAGGACCAGGACGATGGAGACGCTCAGAGCCACCTTCAGACCGGAATTCCTGAATCGAATAGATGATATTATAACCTTCAGATCCTTGACCATAAGTGATATCGACAATATTATTGACATTCAGATCGATCTTATACGGAGAAGACTTAAAGAACGCAAATTAACACTTGAATTGACAGAAAATGCAAAAAATTATATAGCTAAAGCCGGATACAGCCCGGTTTACGGTGCACGGCCCCTCAAAAGGGCTCTCCAGAAACTGATCCTGGACAATCTGGCGATGAAGATTCTGGAGGGAACGTTTGCTGAAGGAGACCACATTATCGTTGATTCGAACGACAGCAGTGAGATGATTTTTGAGAAAAGGTAAAAAGTAAAAAAGGAGGTTTTAAATGAACACCATTAAGACAGGTTTATTACTTGGCGCCCTGACGGGCCTTTTAATGTTAATTGGAGGTTACTTTGGCGGCAAAGGCGGGATTGTTATAGCGTTTATATTTGCCATGGTGATTAACTTTGGAGCGTACTGGTTTTCGGACAAGTTGATTTTGAAAATGTATAGTGCACGGGAGGTCTCAGTAAATGAAGCCCCTCAACTGTACGCCATGGTAAAAGACCTTGCTTTGAGAGCGGGCCTTCCCATGCCGAAAGTCTACATTGTTCCCGGCGATTCCCCCAATGCCTTTGCCACAGGACGTGATGAAAACCACGCCGTTGTCGCAGTAACTGAGGGAATCATGCGGATGCTGAATAAAGATGAGTTAGAAGGAGTTCTCGCCCATGAATTGACACACATCAAAAATAAAGACATGCTTATCGGCTCTATCGCGGCAACGCTTGCCGGCGCCATCGTTATGCTGGCAAACATGGCCCAATGGGCGGCTATCTTTGGTGGAGCAAGCCGCAGTGACGATGAGGAAGGTGGCGGTATTTTCGGCCTCATTTTTATGGCAATTCTGGCGCCCATTGCCGCAACAATTATCCAGATGGCAATTTCCAGATCCCGGGAATACTTGGCAGATGCCGGGGGGGCAAAGGTATCCGGAAAGCCTTATGGTCTTGCAGGCGCCCTTGAAAAACTGGGACGGGCATCACAGGCAATCCCCATGAATGCAAATCCGTCGACGGCTCATATGTTTATTGTAAATCCCCTGACAGGGAAATCTCTCATGAATCTCTTCAGTACCCATCCTCCCATTGAGGAACGCATCGCACGATTGAGAAGCATGAAGCCATTACTATAAAGACCACTCTTTCATCCTCTTGCAGGAGTGATGAGGGGATGAATAACAAGCGGCTGGACGGGAAAGATTATACTGCGGAACGGGAAGCTTCTAGAATTGAGATAGTAACTTGTATGAATGTTCAACCAAGGTGATACATATGGAAGAAGAAAAAAAAGAAAAGGGATTTGTAATTAAAGATAAACGTATTTTTGATGAATCCGGGGAAGCCCGCACGGAAGAGTCAAAAAAAGAAGAAACAATTGCAGATGTAAAAACAGAGGAAAAACCCCCGGAAAAAGAGAGTCAGGAAAGAGCCCAAGAGGAATATTTACCTGACGTTACTTTTTCCAGTTTCGTTTTTTCACTAAGCACAACCGTCATGTATCATTTCGGCGATTTTCCGGACCCGGTAACAAAAAAGGCCCAAAGGAATCTTGCTGCAGCAAAACAAACTATTGACATATTGAACATGATAAAAAATAAGACGGTGGGTAATCTCGATAATAATGAAAAAGAGATGCTGGAGGGAATACTGTATGAACTGATGATGCGGTATGTTAAAGAAATGGCCAAGGGATGATCAAGAAAGTATCACCTGCGAAGGTTAATCTCTACCTTCGCGTCCTGAGAAAGCGGGAAGACGGATATCATGATATCGTAACACTCATGCAGGGGATAAGTCTTTATGATGAAATGATATTTTCCCCCGTTGGCCATGGCATCACGGTGAGCTGCCCGGGAAGCACACTGCCGGAAAATGAAAACAACATCGTTTACAGAGCAGCAGATGCTCTTCTTTCCCGATTGTCATACTCTCCCGGTATCCATATTACTATCAAAAAAAGGATTCCTGTAGCGGCAGGACTTGGAGGGGGGAGTTCTAATGCCGCCACCGCTCTCTTAACCATAAACGACATGTTGGGATTTCATTATACAACTGAGGATCTCATGAAAATAGGAACAAAACTCGGAGCAGATGTTCCTTTTTTTATTTTCAGGAAGACGGCATGGGCATTCGGCACCGGTGATCGACTTCAGGCTGCTGAGAACATTCCTCCATTATGGTTTGTCCTGATTAATCCCGGCTTTGAAATATCTACAAAAATGGTTTATGATAATCTCAATTTAAGATTGACAAAACAAGCGGTAAAGTATACATGTCCCAAGATTTATTCGGTTGATGACCTAATAAATGGACTCCGTAATGATCTGGAAAAGGTCACGCTGGTTCTTCATCCTATTCTGCAGCATTTAAAGAATCTTTTATTACAGAACGGCGCTCTTGGTGCGATAATGTCCGGCAGCGGGCCAACTGTTGCAGGATTATTCGCGAAGGAAAAAGAAGCAGTAAAAGCGGCAGAGGCTTTAGAAAAAATCGGAGAGAAGGAATGGTCTGTATACAGGGCATGTTCCCTATGATAAATAGTTTACCATGCCTATCTTCTCTGTTACCCTTACGCTCTTTTAATCCATATTAATAAATAATGGGGCGTCGTCAAGCGGTAAGACACAAGACTTTGGTTCTTGCATACGGAGGTTCGAATCCTCCCGCCCCAGCCAAATATATTGCTTTATATAAGGAATTCATATGCTTGATAGAATGAGAGTATTTTCCGGTAACGCGAACAGACCTCTTGCGCGTAATATCTGTGAAAAACTGGGGGTACCTGTTGGGAAGGCAAGTGTAACTACATTCAGTGACGGTGAGACGAGAGTGGAAATTAATGAGAATGTGCGAGGAATGGACGTCTTCATTATTCAATCAACATGTCCGCCGGTAAATAACACCTGTATGGAACTGCTGATAATGATCGATGCCATGAAGAGGGCGTCGGCAGACCGGATAACGGCTGTAATTCCTTATTATGGCTATGCACGGCAGGATAGAAAGGTAGCACCGAGGGCGCCGATTTCGGCAAAGCTAGTCGCGGACCTTATCACATCGGCAGGTGCCAACCGTGTCCTCGCGATCGATCTTCATGCCGGCCAGATCCAGGGATTCTTCAATATTCCCGTCGATAACCTTTTCGCCACCCCGGTTCTTATAGAATACATCAAGAAATATTATCAGGGCAATATTGTCATTGTTTCTCCCGATACAGGCGGTGTCGAAAGGGCACGGGCTTTCGGCAAGAGATTAGGGGTTAACATTGCCATTACCGATAAAAGAAGAGAAGGTCCGAATGAGTCAACTATCATGAATATTATAGGGGACGTAAAAGGAGCAAAGGTCATCTTACTTGACGATATGATTGATACTGCAGGAACGATAACGCAGGCAGCCGAAGCCCTCGAGGAAGCAGGGGCCGTAGAGGTTTCCGTCTGTTGTACCCACCCCGTACTTTCAGGACCTGCCATAGAGAGGATTGAGAACTCAAGGCTTAAGGAGATTATTGTAACAGACACTATCCCCTTGCACGAGAAAGCGGCAGCTTGCACCCGCATCAAAGTTCTGTCTGTCGCGGGACTTATAAGTGAAGCCGTTCGACGCATTTATTACAATGATTCTGTACATTCGCTATTTATATAGGAGGACTAGATGGAAATAAGTGAATTGAAAGCCCGTCTCCGTAAGGATACCGGTAAAGGGGTTGCCCGAAGATTGAGGAAAGACGGTATGGTACCGGCAATATTTTATGGACCGAAAACCGAGTCGGTTCTATTGGCGGTAAACTCTTCTGACTTGAAAAAGCTATTGAAGGGCAAAGAAGAAAATGTATTTATAAACCTGATTGTTGAAAATGGTAAAATAATTCAAAAATTTACCCTTATTAAGGAATTGCAGATAGAGCCTGTCAGCAGGAAATTCCTTCATGTTGATTTTTATGAAATCGACATGGAACAAACCATGACCCTCGACATACCCATTCATTTTACGGGTGAGGCCATGGGTGTCGAAACCGGAGGCGATCTGCATTATGTTAAAAGAGATATAAAGGTATCATGCCTCTTTGCCGTACTGCCCGAATTTATTGAGGTTGATGTGAGCGGTCTTCAAATCGGTGATTCAATAAAGGTGCAAGACATAAAATTACCTGACGGGATTACTGTCCTTGATACTGAAGATACAATTTTAGCATCAGTTTCGGCGCCAAAAACGGCCGTTAAAGCAGAACAGGGAGAGGAGCAGGAACCAGCAGCAGAGCCGCAGGAGCAAAGCTGATAAGGCGTTCACCTTTCAATGTTCGACGTTGGGAAGCTCTAACTTTGAACTTTGAACCTTCTTAGAGGTTACTGTTTGAAGCTTATAATCGGGCTTGGAAATCCAGGCATAAAGTACCAATTCAGCAGACACAATATAGGATTCTTGGCCCTTGATACAATCGCTTCCAGCCACAATATTGCCGTGAGTTTGAAAGGTTTTGATGCCTGTTTTGGAAAAGGTAAGATCGGTGACATTCCGGTCTTGCTTGCAAAGCCGCAGACCTTCATGAACATCAGCGGCTTCGCAGCAAAAAAGTTCGTAGACTACTTTAAAATTGACCATGCAGATATAATCGTCATTCATGATGACATTGATCTGCCGTTTGAAACGATCCGACTAAAGTCAGGCGGTGGTCATGCCGGTCACAAAGGGTTACTATCCATTATCGATTACCTCGGTGATTTGGAATTTATCAGGGTCAGACTTGGCATAGGTAAACCACTTAGGAAGACAATGGTTGAGGGGTATGTCCTTCAGCCCTTCAATGATGATGAGATGAAACTGCTGCCCCAAATTACTACAAGGGCAAGTGATGCAGTGACGATGACCATTTTGTCAGGGATTCAGGCAGCCATGAATCAGTACAATGACAGATCCACTAATTTACGAAACGGAGGAGATGATACGCTTTCTTGTTAATTTTCATTGACAGGATAAGCCGATAAGTGGAGATTATTTATCATATTTGAAAAATCGAACCTTGATTGAGGGTTCAGAGAACATTCTCTGGAGGAAAAAGGAAATTGGTCGGGCCGCCATTAGATTTAAAATCAGTTGGCGGCTTTTTTATTGATAATTTTTTAGCTTTAACACCCTTGCCTTGTTTTGAATATCAAGTAAGTAAAGACAAAGGTTTTGAATATCATGATTTATTGCATGGAGGCTCTATGAAAGCAAAAGATTTAATGGTGCCCGTTCAAGATTACCTCAGGCCTGATAACAATCTCAAGGAAGCTGTCAATCTTCTTAGGACTGCCATCCGGGGGGAGGAAAAATCAGGCGTTATGGGGTTGCCTGTCCTAGACGACAGTGGAAAACTCATAGGGATACTTTCGATGACGGACATTCTGAAGGCGGTCTACCCTTCGTACATGTCAATGATGAACCTGGGTGACTTCACTTGGGACGGGATGTTGGAGTCCCTTGCGTGCCAGGCGGGAGATAAAACGGTAGGGGATTTCATGACCAGAAAGGTAATAACAGTCCGGGAAGATGATCCTCTCATGGAGTGCGTGGACCACATGCTGAAGGGGCATGTCCGGAGAATGCCCGTTCTGGATAAAGGGGGAAAAGTGGTCGGTATGATGTACCTTCGGGACATTTTTTATGCTGTCACGCAATCAATGCTTGACGATAGTTGTAAGAGGTAAGAATGCTCCAGGAAGTTGCAGCAGTTTCACATCAGATTGTAATGGGACCGGCATTCTGGATTGCGACAGCGATTTTCCTTCTCTCCTATGCCCTTATTGTATCGGAGAAGATCCATAAAACTATCATTGCCATCTTCGGTGCGGCTCTGATGATCGTCCTTGGGATTGTAACCCAGGAGGATGCCTTTCATTCCATAGAACTGGGAGTTGAGTGGAATGTGATCTTCCTCCTGGTGAGCATGATGATCATTATCAACATCATGAAACCGACGGGTGTGTTCGAGTACATCGCCATCAGGAGCGCCAAGGCGGCGCAGGGAAAGCCCTTTATGATCATGGCGATATTTTCTATTGTGACAGCTGTTCTCTCGGCGCTTCTGGACAATATCACGACGGTGCTTCTCATTGCTCCCGTAACACTGCTTATCTGCCAAGCCCTTGAGCTTGACGTCGTACCCTTCCTCATCACAGAGGTTCTCGCATCAAACATCGGTGGGACGGCAACCCTCATCGGAGACCCGCCAAACATCATGATCGCCTCGAAGGCCCAGCTGGATTTTATGGCATTCATTTACCATCTGACGCCGGTCATTATCATTACCATGATCATATATATCATTACCCTGAAGCTGATATTCGGGAAAAGGCTGACAGTAAGAGAAGACTTGCGGCAGCGTGTCATGACCATGGACGAGAGGGTGGCAATCAAAGACCCCATACTCCTGAAGAAGTCTCTTGCCGTTCTTGCTGTAACGATGACGGGTTTCGTCCTCCATGGCATGCTCCATCTGCAGCCTGCTACCATTGCGCTGTTCGGCGCGGGACTTCTTCTCCTGGTTTCGGGAATCAAGGAACCATACCACGTCCTGGCGGAAGCGGAATGGGCGACCCTCTTCTTCTTTATAGGTCTCTTTATTATCATTGGTGCTGTCGTAAAAGTGGGTCTCATCAAGTGGATGTCGATCAAGGTGTTGGAGCTTACCCATGGGAATCTTTTGGGCACGAGCATGATTGTCTTGTGGTTTTCTGCCTTTGCATCGGCGTTTATCGATAATATCCCTTATGTCGCCACGATGAACCCGCTCATCATCGACATGGCGAAGCAGATGTGGCCAAATCTCTCCGGTGTTGAGCTTTTGCACCATCCGGACCTGATGCCCATGTGGTGGTCATTGGCTCTTGGGGCGTGTCTCGGCGGAAACGGGACGGCCATCGGTGCTTCTGCCAATGTCATCGTCGTCGGCATGGCGGAGAAGATGGGGCATCCCATATCGTTTAGAAAGTTCATGCTCTACGGAATGCCGTTTATGATCCAAACAGTTATTATCAGCATGATTTATGTTTGGCTGAGGTATTACGTATTATAGTGCCCTATCCCGCATAGCTTTTTTTCACACTATAGTTCCTCTGCAATTCCCATAAATACGGAACCAGAAGAAAAGGTATGGGTTCCTACATCTGCGGTACTTTCAGGTTATTTGCGGGACAGGACACTAATTCACCTCACTTCAACGTAACACTGGGATAGTGAGTACAGGACATGTGGCATGTCGTACAACTTTCTCTGCAACACAGCCGAAAATGTAGTGGTGCCCTCCACTTTCACCATGTGATGATATTACAATAAGATCTACTTTTCCCTCCTTAGTGAATCGAACGATTTCATCTCCAGCGTTTCCGGATACAACAATTACCTGCGTTTGTATTTCCTTTGGCACATTTTCCTCAACTACTTTGAGAAGTTTTTCTTTGGTATTTGACTCGAGATTCTCCTGGTACAGCGGAACATTAAACGACCTTGATGATGGTGTAAATGCTGTTACTGCGGGGACTACTGGAACTACATGAATTATATACAACTCAGCGGAAAACTGTTTTGCATACTCACATGCTACTTTGAGCGCTTCATACGATGGTTTACTAAAATCTGTCGGGTAAAGAATTTTTTTTAAAGGTAACATGTCTCTCCTCCTTTCCCTGGTTAGAATTCTCCCGTCTGCCGTAAAACTCTTCCGGGATATTCTGTTTTATCACTTCGTTACTTTTTCCCCGCCCATATATGGGCCGCTGCAACCTTTAACTGACTGGATACTCATAACTTTTGCTTAAATCTCTACAAAAAGATTTAGCATTTCCTCTTTATATTTATAATAGACATGATCCATTCGTTTGTCAACTAATTTCTGTACAAATATTTTGTATACATATTAAAAAGAAATGCAAATAAAATCGTCACAGAAAATGAATATTTATTAACTTTCCAGGTCCTTTTTCATCCTGTCAAAATCGTCCTTGCTGATTTCGCCTTTCGCATAGCGCTTCTTTAAGAGATCCAGAGCACTTTCACTCTGCGTTGGCATCTGGCCTTTTGTTTTCGTGGCCTGAATAATGAAATAGATCAACAATCCAGCGATGATTAAAAATATTATCCACATAAACATACCTCCACCGTATCCATAATGCATCATCGGTCCCCATCCCCAGGGTCCCTGCCCACCGTAGTAACCATCTCCTCCACATGACACTAACAAGCCAATGATTATCATGGAAAATATTACAAGTTTCTTTCCCATCTTTTCACCCTCCTACTTTACTGAATCGAAGACTTTCTTCAACTTCTCCTCAACTACCTCTGATATTTCTCGAAGTTCCGCATTATCAATCATCTGCATGGCAACCATCGGCCTTATAATGGAAAGCACTGTTTTGCTATTTTTTTCATACACAATCACATTGCAGGGAAGCATGAGTCCGATGTTTTCCTCGACAAGGATCGCTTTGTATGCATTCGGAGGATTGCAGGCACCCAGAATGATATATTTTCGCATATCAAGGCCCAGCTTTTCCTTCATTTTTTCCTTGACATCGATTTCTGTCAGTATCCCGAATCCTTCTTTTTTCAACGCATCTCTCACCTGCTCAATGACTGTCTCATAAGGAATATCCAACTCCTTGGTGAAGCCGTAATTGATCATACATATCCTCCTTCCGTAAATGTTTCCCTTCTCTTTTACCCGGAGGCAACGATTCGGCTCTGCCTCCAGGATAACATTGCCACCGTGAAACAAGGTTGAAAGACAACCCAGATATCTGCCCTCTTCCTAATAAGCCGATTTTATATAGCCCGTTGCCTTGTCAATGTGAACCCTGTCAACAAGGGCGTTCTTCTTCGTCAATATCTCTGCCTCAAAGGCGCTTCCCACGTCTTTTATCTTGCCCAGCTTCAGGTTGGGATTTCTTGAAGACTTCAAATAGTCTTTCATCATGACCTCGGCTTCCTTTGCATCAATGGATTTGCCAGTTGACTGGGATTGCCGTCCATAGCCACGACCCATGCCATAGCCGTAACCGCCCATCATGCCAGGTCCCATGCCGTAACCGTATCCGCCCATCATGCCCGATCCCCTGCTGTATCCATAGCCATGACCCATTCTCAAAGCGTGCTCAAACATTACCAGATGCCAGCGGCTTTGAATGAGGATGGCATTCAACACCTGAGCCGTATCGCGATCCTCAGCCTTTTTTACGAGCCATTCATAACGGGGCAACAAGTCGGTCTCCATCTTGACACTGAGTTCGTAAGCTTCAGTCAATGTCTTATTCTCCACGACCGGGGCTGCCTTGCCATCGGCAGGCAGACCATAAGCTTTAAATAGTTGCCCGATCCATTCAATGTGATTCTCCTCCTGAGGGATGACCATCATGTAAGGCATATAGGCGTTGAATTTTTCCTGATCCGCCTGATACTGTGTGAGCGATTGTTTCTCCAGCGTCAGAATATCTCTGAGTTTCTGAACCCATTCCGTGTTCTTGGGTGCCGGCAGCTGTGAAGGGATATCCACAGAATCCCATCCGCCCATCATTCCCGGCCCCATACCATAGCCGCCTCTGAAACTGCCGGGTTGGCTCTGTACTATACTCGGGTTAACAGTTAGCAGCATAACCAATACCAAGAGAATAACTAAAATGGTCTTTTTCATAAGTTCCTCCTATTATGTTAGCTTATGATGTTTGTTAAGTGTTTACTTTAAATGCATGCACGCTGTTAGTGCCTTATAAAAAAAGCATAACAAACTATAAACGTCGAAATAACATGAAAATCCAGTTTTCTCGAATCCAATCCATAATGTTTTCCTCTCTTTCCTATGTCGAAGCATTTAAATAAGCAGGAATCCGTTTTTTTCGACTATAATTGAAGCTCTCCGCAGCAAGCTACGGGGAATGCGCTCGCTTCCGGATTCAAATTAGTGTTTTCGCTGATAATCATAAAGAGCGAGAATTTTAACCTGTTATTCCAAATTTATTATAATTACTTATACTCTTATGAACAAAAGGCAATAAGTATTAAATGAGAGAATAATGGCAGGCATAAGCTACCAGTTATTATTCCAACCTTTCCTTGGTCCTTATTTTTATCATGTAATCTATCGGGCTCACGACAATAATCCCATCTCCAGCCATACCGCAACGGGCGCATTTCAGAATTACATCCTTAACCTCGTCAACTTTGTCATCGGGTACAATAATTTGTATCATCATATGAACAGCATACGGCTTAGATAATGTCACCTGTTCCCCGATCCCTTTGACCTCGGATATTGTCATATCGCGAACATTAATTTTTTCTAATTCTTTTACAGTCCCACCAAGACATGTTTCTCTAATGATACCAATAACCATCTTCATAACGTTCCCCCCTCTCCGGAACAGAATTTGTCAAATTCATTCGTTCCTATTCCCCTGTTACCCGATTTTTTGGACGACCCCTCTTGCACATCCTTGCAGGCCATTATTGACGTTGTTACGAGGTGAGATGATGTGCTTTAGGGATAATGGCCTTATTCATTCTCAATCATGTATCTTATCCTCAGGACGCTTATTCCTCTTAGGCAGGTTTACCTCTGTTGAGAGGATCAATTGAGGCGGCAACTCCTGAGCTCCCAGGATATGGACGAGTTCTTCCAGGGCTGTGGATATTTCATGTAGTTTCTTAATGGGTAATACCTCCAGACCGGTAACGAGCAAACCCTGCGCAACTTGCGGTGCTTTCGTTAAAATTTTTTTACCGTCATCCGTCAACTGAACTTTTACAACCCTCCTGTCATCTTTCGAACGCACCCGCTTAACAAGTCCCCGCAATTCAAGACGGTCAAGTATGCCGACTACGGTAGCAGGATGAAGGTACATTCGGCTCGCAAGATCAGATACCCTCACGGGGGCCAAGTCTCCGATAACCTTGATTGCCCACAGTTGAGGCCCTGTAATACCGGTTGCGTGTTCTGCTTTCTTCGACTGTTCGTTAACCGCTTTGAAAACCCTACGAATGTTATCAATGATCCCAGAGACTAACGTAGCCTTGTTTGCCATATTCACTCCTTTTTATGAATATTTACTATTGCACTTAACATATTTATTGTTTATATACAAATCATTTGTGTAATAATCAATTGACAAATATAGTACATAGCATATAATAAACAAGCGAATATTGATGCTCATAAAATAATGTAGGTTATTTTAGCGGTGGTTGTAATACGTATTTGCCTTCTATGAAAAGACGTCTCATCGAAGAATCTATTCTGTTTATCAGTATCCTCAAGTGGGTAGTAATTGCCACGGGAATAGGAATTATCGTGGGATTATCGACATCCCTGTTCCTGAAGTTACTCGACTGGAGTTTAGCATGTAGCACCAGTTATCCATATTATTTCCTGTTGCTGCCAGTCGGATTGTTAGTGAGTGCTCTGGTAATTCAATACTTGGAACCTGATGCAAAGGGATACGGGATAGAAAAGGTTGTTGAAGCTGTTCATAAACGAGGGGGTAAAATATACGCAGCCATCGTTCCTGTTAAACTTGTGACAACAATCATAACAATCGCCACAGGTGGCTCAGCGGGTCAAGTCGGGCCCTGCGGTCAAATAGGGGCATCTCTGTCATCCTTCGTTGCCGATCTGTTTAAATTAGACGATAATGACAGAAAAAAACTTGTCATATGCGGGCTCAGTGCAGGATTCGCATCCGTTCTGGGCGCACCATTTGCAGGAGCCATTTTTGGCGTTGAGGTTCTCTATGTGGGGAGCATTTTATATGAAGTCCTTCTTCCCTCTATCATAGCAGGTGTTACAAGCTATCATATTTCTTCATTGATCGGCATCCATTACCTGTATTATCCCGTCAGTTTTGTTCCGGTTATTACGCAAGCGTTTATCTTTAAGATAGTGCTGGCGGGAATTTTCTTTGGGATTTGTTCGATCATTTTAATCGAGGTATTAAAATCAGGAAGAAAAGTTGCTGAAATGTCCAGTAAATCATTGCTGTTAAGAGCCCTTATTGGTGGAATGATTCTCATTGGCTTAACCTTCATTTTTTCGAAACAATTTCTCGGCACCGGCCTTGAATCAATACAGTCTTCCCTCAAAGGGGAAAAAATCGTCCTGTATGCTTTTCTCTTAAAAGCCATCTTTACCAGCATCACCCTGAACTTCGGAGGAAGCGGTGGTCTCATAATGCCCATATTATTTATCGGGGCAACATCGGGAAGCCTATTCGGAGAAGTTTTTGGATTGGATAGAGCAACCTTCTCTGCGGTTGGTTTCGTGAGTCTCTTAGCGGGAGCGGCGAATACGCCTATTGCGGCCAGTATTTTGGCCATAGAATTTTTTGGGAGTGCCATCGCCCCCTATGCTGCAATCGCCTGTATCGTTAGTTTTCTCATGACAGGACACAGGAGCGTTTTCCCATCTCAGATACTGGCGTTAAAGAAATCTTCTTCTGTTGAGGTTGAAATTGGAACGGAATTGGAAAATGTTAAGACAACGTTTAAACATCGGGATAAAAGTTTAATAGGTTTAGGCTTGAAGGCGGCAGAAAAGATAATAAATTTTTATAGGAAAAGAGACAACACCGGTAAACCATAGAATTACCGAAAGAACTTGACATTACTTTTACTGTCTATATTATAATATCCACAGGAAGAATCAGCCAATAACAACCGGTTCTTAACAAAGGAGGATGTTATGGGTTTCAGGTGCGGTATTATCGGCCTTCCGAATGTAGGAAAATCCACCATCTTCAATGCCCTGACGGCCGCAGGAGCTGAAGTCGCCAATTATCCCTTCTGCACCATCGATCCTAACATCGGGATTGTCCCCGTTCCCGACGAAAGACTCGAAAAAATCGCTCAAATCATCAACCCCCCCAAATTAACACATACCGCAATGGAATTCTTGGATATTGCCGGTCTTGTGAAAGGTGCAAGCCAGGGAGAAGGCCTTGGGAACAAGTTTCTCGGGCACATCAGGGAAGTCGATGCCATTGTCCATATTGTACGATGTTTTGATCATCCCTCTGTTGCCCATATTTATGGTGATACTGATCCTGCACGCGATATAGAGATAATAAATACTGAATTGATCATTGCCGATTTGGAAACACTGGAAAAGAGGATTGCAAAAGGTGAAAGACTTGCAAAAACGGGAGATAAAACAGCTCGCAAAGAGTTTGAATTTTATAGTCATATACATGATGTAATGGGGAGAGGTACCCCTGCCCGGAACATCCGTTTTAACGAAAAAGATCTCGATATTTTTAGAGATATTCACCTTTTGACTGCTAAAAAGGTTTTGTATGTTGCTAATGTCAGTGAGGCAGTCCTCAAGGGTAATTATGACTATATCCGGCAAGTAGAATCTATTGCTACGCAAGAAGATTCAAAGGCTATTGTTATTTGTGGAGACCTGGAAGCGGAAATAACAGAGCTTTCGAAAGAGGAACAAAGAGAATTTCTTATTGATCTCGGACTTCAGGAATCAGGTCTTCAAAAACTCATCAGAGAAGGCTCTGATCTTTTAGGATTGATAACCTTTTACACTACCGCCGGTCCCGAACTCCGTGCTTGGACGATTCCACAGGGGACAAAAGCTTCAGCAGCTGCGGGGAAGATACACAGTGATATGGAAAAGGGATTCATTAAGGCAGAGATCATTCATTGTAATGATTTTATACGAATAGGCAGCTTATCTTCTGCAAAAGAAGGTGGTATTATCCGATATGAAGGGAAGGATTATATAATTTCTGATGGAGATATTGCCTATTTTAGATTTCATGTTTGATGACACCTTATTTCTTTACCAAAAGGTAATACCATCAGACAAAAAAAAGTGGATGGTTAAAAAAGGAGGGAAACACTTAACCATCCACCATATTGTATATTTTAATGATTTATGAATGCCGCCCCCTTGCCAGGTAACCTGTAAAGGGGGTCGGTGGATGGCAAAGGAGGGAAGGGAAACCATCCACCGATTTAAATAAGAAAGCTTTTATAATGACAGCTTAGCTAATCTTCATGTGAAAAAAAATCTGGAAGAAAAAATGTTTTACTTTGATCTGTAGCCCCATCTCCTCTTCTCTGTTTTCCTGGTTGATATCTGTTTGTCTTTTTTTCAGTATATCTGAAATTTTCGGTTATAAAAAAATCATACTCAATGCCATATTCACTACTATCAGATTCCGAACCGGAAAACTTATCTTCCTGATTTTTTTTTATCTCTTTGCGCTCTTTCTCCTCCCTTTTCATTTACTATATATTTAATTGAGTATTACTTTCGTGAGACCTCTGAGATCTACCTTTCATGATTGCTCTATCGGCTATTATTCCTAAAGGTTTCTTACGTTCTCGAGAGGTCTCTTTATTAAGTTGATTTATATTACCGCAAAATTGATGCCACATAAATAAATGCTTACACCTTTATTTATAAATAAAAGCGCATTTCTTTAACATTCTATAGAATACAACCAGTTACAAATATTATTTATGCTTCATTAAATGTGAAAAACACGAAGTCTTTAAAACTGTGATGTTTTTGCCAATCATTTTATAATTGATTAGTGCGATAATCGCACATTGTTTTTAACACATAATCTGCGAACTCTATCATACACGAAGGTTCATACAGAGTTTCTTGTTATGTGCGTTATTCGCACTCATTGTGCATTATTCGCACATTGATTTACCAATAATTAATTAACATGCTTCCCGATTTTCTTTTGTTCCCGGATAAATTTATATCGCGAAATGCTGAGATGCTTTGCCGCTATTGTTTTGTTTCCACCACTTATTTCCAGAGCATTTTCAAGGATTTTTTCTTTAATATCGTTCATGATATTTTGTGTTATTGATGAATAATTTATTTCACCGGAAGACAGAGGGGGGAGAAATTTTTCAATTTCAACCTTGAGATATTTCTGATTAGTGGCCACCTTTATTTCAGCAGGAAGCTCATCAGGTAAAATGGTAGTACCATATTTTTGTAAAATCAATACCCTTTCAATAATATTTTTCAACTCCCGTACATTTCCAGGCCAGGCATAGGTTTTCAAAACATGTTCTGCTTCTTTACTGAAGCCCTTGACTTTCTTCCCAAATTTCTTATTGAACTCTTCTATATAATGTCGCATCAAAAGGGGAATGTCTTCAGGTCTTTCCCGAAGCGGAGGGATAACAACAGGAACAACGCTTATCCTATAAAAAAAATCTTCGCGAAAAGAACCCTCGCTTACCATTTTAACGAGGTCTTTATTCGTTGAAAAAATGTACCTGACATCAACAGGTATATTTTCTGTTCCCCCTAATCTCCTTACATAACCATTTTCCAGTACTCTTAGGAATTTTACCTGTAGCTGGGTGCTCATATCCCCTACTTCATCTAAGAGTAACGTCCCACCATTGGCATATTCCAGGAGGCCGATTTTTCTTTTTCTTGCATCGGTAAATGCCCCTGCCTCATAACCAAACAGTTCACTTTCCAAAAGCGTTCCTGGAATGGCAGCACAATTAACATCAACGAACGGTTTTGAATATCTGTTGCTCTGTCGATGAATAGCACGTGCAATCAATTCCTTACCGGTGCCACTCTCACCCTGTATTAATATAGTTGTATTATGTGAGGCTACTTCCTCGATAACATGGAAAACACCTATCATCTTCTTTGATTTCCCGATAATGTTATGAAAACCTAAAAGGATGTCTTCTCTTTCCTTAAGTTTTTCAACTTCTGTTTTAAGGGATTCCGCTTCGAGGGAAAGCATGGAGTGCATTATTGCGTTGTCATATGAGGTCACCGCATTTTTAACGAGGATATCCAAAATATTAATTTGATCCTGGGAGTAGCCGCCTGACTGCTTAGCAAGATATAATGCTCCTTTAAACTTATCCTTTATATGAAGGGGAAAGGCTATTTCTGAACAATAACCATCGTAAACGGGATAGGTGCCGGAAGAACTATCGTCTGATTCACGACAAACGATAATAGTATCAGTATTCATCGCCTGTTCAATAATACTTTTCCCGATCTTGTCATCATAAACCTTTTTATCCTCGATAAACACATTTCCACCATCAGTGATGAGGCATCGATCCTTTTCAATGTCCAGGAAATATATGAGTACTTTATCGGCAGCTGCAATTTTAAGTGCACTCTTATTAAGAATGTCAAGTATACGATTATCAAGAACACGACTTACATTTATCTCAGACACGGCCTCCTGAAGGATCATCAATTGTCGAATTTTTTCCGCGTTTGTTTCAAACAGCCTTGTGCTATGAATAACAATACTTATCTGACTTGCAAATGTTAAGAAGAGGTTGATCTCCTCGAGGAAAAAGTTTGTTTCTTCTTTGCACCAGGCAGCAATAGTGCCGATAACCTCATCACCTATTTTCAGGGGTGCACAAATAATAGAGCCTCTGTTATAGATTTTTGTCAGCATACGATCGGTTTCGGTAATCCTTGGATCGGTTGCCGCATCTTCAATGGCTATCAGTTGACCTGATTTGGCCACCTTTGTTGATAGACAATCATGCTCGTTAATATTCAGGGCAACGGAAAAGGCAATCTTCGACTCTTCAGGATTGTAATTCTTTACGACCTTGGTTTCCAGATATTGCTTCGTTTCATCAAAAAGACGAATGATCCCCATGTCGAAGCCTATGGTATCGACAACCTCGTCTAATATTTTAGCCAGGATTTCACCTACATTGGATGGGGCGGTGAGAAAAGCACTTATGCGGAAAATACTTTTCAGCAGCTTGTCCTTATCGAGCAAAGGAGCAACTAATGCTCTGAAATGGAAATCATTTTCATCATTATTTACTGTCATAAATCAGTTCCCGCTTAAAATGACAATGTACTCGACATAATCTTTTGAGACTGCCACTATTATGCCTCATGCAATATTACACTGAGAGCTGTGGTAAGCTTAATCGTGTCTTCATCAGCTTTCCTCAATCTCGCACTTACGATTCGTGCCAGATTCAACAATATCCTGTAACCAAGTTCGTAATCTTCCTCAGCAAGCTTTAAGAAATCATCCTTTTTAATTTCGTATAAAACACAATTTGTGATTGCCTTAATTGTAGCAGTTCTTTTGAGTTCCTCCAAAAGGGCAATCTCGCCAAAAACAGCATGATGTTTGCCGTCCAGTCTCGTAAACACCTTATCTTTCTCATTGTATTCATCATCTATACCGCTAATGACAAGGCTCTTTGCAACCTCAACAGTTCCTTCCAGGATAATATACATCGTATCTCCGACATCGCCCTCTTTCAAAATGATATCGTTCTCTGAAAAGGTATGTTTACTAACAATATTTAAGACTTTCCGGATCTTATCCGTGGTCAGGTTTTTGAAAAGCGCAATTTCCTGCAATACAGATATTTCCTGATCCATTAATTATCTCCCAAGGTAATATCTCTAAACTTCTTTATAAATAACAAAATTTTAATAGTTGAAAACTTTACGCGTCTGACGTATTTTTTCGATCACTGCTTATAGGGTACATCCTCGGCCGCTTACTTGTGGCTGAATTTAGCCGGCATCACTTTCGAAAGTATAACGGCGAATTCCCCCTCGTTAATAATATATCCATCATCAGGATTTAAGATAAATTGTATTTCTTCTCTTTTATAAAGCAGGTCTTTTTTTGCTTCTTTTATTTTTTCCTTGATAAAGGTGTCAATTATGGATGTGTCATCCGAAAGAAGATCCTCTAATTTCATTGCCTTTTTTTCCATTAAGAGGCCTAACAGGATAGCATGCTGCTTTTCCCGGTAAAATGTTGATAATTCTTTAAACGTCCTTCCAATAAAACTTCGAGGAATTTCGACTCTCCACAATTTATTGGTATCCGTTAACGATAAAATACTTGAGAATATTTTCGGCAGACCGGGAGAATTTATTGCACTGGCTAAGAGAGATCCTACATGTTCGCCCCTGACTATGATCTCATCAACGTTAGCCCGCTTCAAGTGTTGCCTGTTTTCACCATCTAAAAGCTCGGCAATGGTTTTAACTTTGGGAGCTATAGACTTGATTGTCAGGGCTGCAAGAGTTGTCCTTTCGTCAATTCTATCAAGGGGATGGCTTCCGGATGTGTCTGCCATAATTAATGCAAATTTAGCCTTAGCAATATTTGCTCTTAAAAGAACATCTTCATGGACATAATTACCCCTGAGAAATTTCAGGTTGTATTTATTATACTTAAGTTTAAAAGAATCGATATCGTCGACAGTAAGTTCATTTATCAGGATGATGGGAGTATCATCAATAGTACCATATGTGGTCAGCACCTGGAGGACCTCTTCGGTATGCTGATTCCAGCCGCATATAACAATGTGATCTTTTTCTTTGACTGTTTCCAAGCCCCTCCCCTCCTTTAGCTTCTTTTCGACAAAAATAGAGGCGATGGTTGCCGTAAACAAAGACATCAAACCGACACCTGCAAAGATAAGTATCAATCCGACTATTCTTCCGCCGGTCGTTATGGGATATTTATCGCCATAACCAACCGTACCCATAGTTACTATAGCCCACCAGACGCCGTCCCATAGAGAACGAATATTAGAATCAACCCTTGCACGTTCAAAATAATACACACACAGAGAGCTGAAAAATATGACGCTCAGGATTACGATCGCAATCTGAACGAACCGCTCTCTATAGAGCCCTTTCATGAACCTCAAACCAATTGACATATGCTACCCAGACAAATACGCTATAAGAGAGTGTTTTATTTGCCTTTTCCTAAATATTGAAGTTCTTCTCCCGTTTAGTTGCAAGAAAGCCATCGAGAATTCAACTGAAAGCTTTCAGATGACAGCAGTCAGCTAATCCTGAAGATGCCCGCAACTTTCTCGGAAATGATCCACTATTGATTATGCTTCAGCCTGAGCACATTAACTTTTATCGTACGCGTAGAATTGCATGGAGAAGATTGCTCTCCCCTGAGTTGCAGAACGCAGGTCGGTTGAATATCCAAACATTGCCTTTAAAGGAACCTTTGCCTTGATTTCACTTATTGCTCCCTTTGTTGAGATGGCGTGAATTTCCCCGCGCCTTGCATTTATGTCTCCAATAACTTCACCCATATATTCTCCTGGTGCAATAATATCTACCATCATGATCGGCTCAAGCAATACAGGATCCGCTTGTAAACACCCGTTTTTTACTGCAGAAGATGCCGCTATTTTATACCCAAGTGTCGTGGATTCCCCTTCTCTATAAGATCCTCCTACTATTGATATCCTGACATCCACAATTGGATATCCACTAACTATTCCACTGAGGGTTGCTTCTTGTACACCCTCTTCAATAGCAGTAAAGAATTCTTCAGGTATTACGGTCCCTTCGATCTGCCTGACAAGCTCAATGCCTTCCCCTCTTCCCTTGGGTTCAAGTAATAACCGAACATGACCATAATGCTTTTTTTCACCCAGTTCCTTCTCAAAAATTCCTTCAATCTCTATTTTCTTTTGAATAGTTTCACGATAGACAACCCTGGGTTTACCCACATTAACACGTGCGTTAAATTCCCTTTTTAACCTGTCGATAAGGATTTCAAGATGAAGTTCCCCCATGCCTGAAATAATAGTCTGAGCAGTCTCCTCTTCGTACCTTACCTTAATCGTGGGATCTTCTTCCATCAGCTTGTTCAGCGCTACGGCCAGTTTTTCCTGATCTGCCGGTGTTTTGGCCTCGATAGCCTGACTTATGACAGGTTGACAAAATTCTATAGGTTCAAGAAGAATCGGATGAGACTGATCGCAAATAGTATTTCCGGTGGTTGTATCTTTGAGACCCATAATAGCAACGATACCCCCCGCACCACACTGATCAATCCTTTCCCGCTTATTAGCATGCATTTTCAAGAGTCTTGCAATTTTTTCTTTTTTCCCAATGCTGGCATTATATACATCACATCCAACCTTTAGCTGTCCCGAATAAACCCTCAGATAGGTTAATTTTCTTCCCTCATCCTGCATAATTTTGAATGCGAGGGCAGAAAGAGGTTCTTCGTCCCTGCAGTATCGTACCTCTTCTTGTTTGGTCAGAGGATTGACACCCTCAACCGGCGGGATATCTTCCGGTGACGGAAGAAAATTAACAATACCATCGAGTACAGGTTGAATTCCCTTGTTTCTCAGGGCAGTACCGCACATAATCGGCACCGCCTTTAAGGAAATAGTCGCCTGCCTTATGGCCCGTATGATCTCTCTCTCCGAAATTTCAGTTCCATCCAGATACTTCTCCGCAATATAATCATCCATTTCAGCGAGTGATTCTATCAGTTTCTCCCGATACTCTTTGACCTGTGGAAATATATCGGACGGAATATCCGATATTGTAAAAGACGACCCGAGTGTATTGTTATCCCAGATAATCGATTTCTGTTTGATCAGGTCTATGACCCCTTTAAAATGCTCTTCCTGGCCAAAAGGTATCTGTATGGGTAACGGTATTGAATTGAACCTTTCACCCATCGTCTTTATAGTGCCAAAATAATCGGCTCCAATTCTGTCCATCTTATTGATAAAAGCAATCTTGGGAACACCATATTTATCTGCCTGGTGCCAGACGGTTTCTGATTGTGGTTCAACGCCACCGACTGCACAAAACACAACTACCGCACCATCCAGAACTCTGAGGCACCGCTCGACCTCCATGGTAAAATCTACATGACCGGGTGTATCAATAATCTGGATTTCATTATTATCCCAGGTGCAGGCTGTAACGGCTGAAGTGATTGTTATCCCTCTTTCCTGTTCTTGAGGCATCCAGTCCATAACAGCTTCACCATCATGAACCTCACCCATCTTATATAATCTCCCCGTATAGAAGAGGATTCTCTCTGTCACGGTAGTTTTACCGGCATCTATATGGGCTACGATCCCAATATTTCTTGTTCTTGAAAGTTTTGTTTTTGAAGCCATAGACTTATTCCCGAGAGGAGTTTGCCCTTTCCCCGGCATTATCCTTCTTTTGAACCCGGCGCCAACAAATCCTTATTCATATTAAATGGTTGCCTTGTATCAATATGTCCTTTAATAGATTCCACATCCTTCCCGTCAACCAGGAATTTCACTCTTTTAATATCACTGATATTTCGTGTCAACGTGTTGGTCAGTGAATATATTGTTGCCATTTCGCTGGCACTGCCACCCGGATGGAACTTGATGAGATTTTTATCGAAACTGACATATGCTGTTTGCTTATCATCTATTTTAATACTTTCCAGGACTACCTTTTCAGGAAACGTATTTACCAACTTCGTTTTTGATCCCTCCAGCAAAGCCTTTACAAGTTCCCTCGCCTTGCCTTCGGTGCTTTCTTCCTTAGGAATAAACCTCTTCTCCGGAACTAAAAATCGTTCATTTGCATCGGAAAAATAGAGGACTACCTCATATTTTTCCTTTTTAGCAACGTTATTTTTAGTTGGCGGAAACACATATTCAAAAAGGATTACAAAGAAAAGAATGAGACATACAACAATGGTAGTAATAATCACAAAAAGAAGAGATTTTTTCATTCGTTTCTTTTTTTTCTTGCCCTTTATCTCTTCCGTTCTTCTCTTTCTCTTTGTAACCATCGTCAGTTCTCTCCTTAGCTGCTAAAAAGCGGCGATAATATAGGGTATTTTCGCAGTACTGTCAAGTAAGATGAATTCGTAAAAATCTAAATTAAAGAGAAGCTTGGAGATTCGTAAAATACTCCCGAGGCAAGGCGTGTGAATTGACGTAGCTCTTGCATTTTTCTGAGAGGAATCTATTCTATCAAATTGCGCCCTTGCTCTGTATGAGCGGTGGGTTCATATGATAATGAAGATGGATATATTTGTAAAATGATTAATGTATTACTTTCACATTACGTTCTAAGGTATACTTGACGAATCAGTTTCGTTTCTATTTCGTATTATTACTGCCTCCATTCACCCACCAGTCACTCTTATCCTTGAACCACCACTGTGATGAATCTGTCTTAATAATACTTTCAGCCAGCTTTTTTGCAGTTTCGGTACAGAGTCGCCTGCTCGCAAATTCAATCCAGTCATTGGTGTATTTATTTCCCAAATCTCCACATTCCTTCAGTTGGAGAATAAGAGCAAGCTGGTCTGCATCATGGGCAATAAGGGCTTCTCGTGTCTTCTTTTCATTAAATTCATCAATGGCAGATTTGATTTCATCACCGAAGAACAGTGTTTCAGTCAGCTCCTTGATGGCTTTCTCTTCATGCACGGTAACATATTTTTTATACATATAGTTCATATCACCGGTTCTTGCTTCGGGAAGATCATGAACAAGGCATATCTTGAGTAACTTTAATTCGTCAATACCAGTTTCAAGCTTACTTAAGGTATATCCAATAAATATCGTCCTGAGAATATGTTCAGCTACCGATTCACAACCAGAACCTAAAAACCGAAAACCTGTCCTGGGGGTTTTTTTCAACATACCAACTTCAAATAAAAAATTCGCTATATCTTCCATTTTATTCCTTTTTTATTGTTTTCATCCTGTTGTCCATCATATCTGAGATTCTTTTTATTTGCAACTGGAGTGATGCAATACCTTCCGGTTTCATAGACAGCACTTTATCAAGCTGCGATTTCCAGTACTCCAATAGCGATATTTCATTTTCTTTCAATTTTTTATCAAACCTTGCCTGAAACTCTTTAATGAAAACTTGATTTTTTTCCACATCAGCCATAATCTATCCCCAATTAAAATCCGTTAAACAAAAAGTTTTTTATTATATCATGTATCGTTGTTCTTGCAACCACTGATATTAATAATTCCGGGATACGAACAGTAGTGAATACCGAGATCATCACACGTATCAGCCCAATGATATTGAGATTTTACTTTGCACAATAATTCAATTATGCTAATAATACACACAATAATCAAACCATATATTGAAACTACTTTCTATATCATTAAAATCATGCAGTATATTGATGAGGTATAATTATGGACAATATCCGTATACCAGTTTTTTGTCTTATTCTTTCTTTGTTCTTTCTTACTACCACCTTTGAAGTCGCCCTTGCAAAGGAAGATACGGCCCATCTATCATTTCAAAAAGCAGCTACTTCAAAAACTAAAACACGTACATACGTAGTTAAAAAAGGCGAGTGGCTTTTTGATATCCTGCGAACCCAAGTCGGAATAACATCACGCCGATTTACAATAATAAAAATACTGAACCCGCATATAAAAGATATAGATAAAGTAGAACCCGGCGATGTGGTGATTCTCCCCGATATCGAACCACCCGGAAGCGCCAAAAGGGAAGACAATTTACCGATAACGGCTTATACAATAAAAAAAGGCGATACCATAACCCGGATTGCCATTCGTCAATTACAAACGAAAAAATTGTCGGAGGTTGTAAAAACAGTACACGAAATCAAGCAGCTGAACCCAGGCATCAAAAACTACAACAAGATATATCCCGGTCAGAATCTGGAACTACCTCGAAGAAGTATTGTTATCACCAAACAGGAAGTTAAAGTTCCAGAAGCTGAGTCACCAGCCAAAGTTAAAGATGAATCCAAAGAAAAACCGGTCATGCTACCGGAGACCCGTCTGGCTATTATAAGACACGTAATCAGTCGAATGAACGGATCCATTATAACAACGGGTAAATATTATATCCCCATTCCCCAGGTAGGGCAGGTGACCATCGATTGTTCTGCAATACCGGTCGTTGAACTTGATGACGGAAGTACGACTTTATTGGATTTTTCTGATCGGATACCTGATACCCTTAAAAATATGATCCAAGCAAGCTGGAAAAACTATAACCCAATTAAGGTCGACAATAATGACAATACTGCCACCATTCTTCAAAAGATTATCAATACCTCTAATATATATGTAATGAAAAAACGGACAGCATCATACATTATAGGGAATACTCCACCCCTCCAGCTTTCGGTTGACTGGATGATCATAAAAAAAGCGTCCGGAAGCATTCCTTATTTACAAGGACTGTCATTCGTTGCCGACAACTCCCAACTCCTGCCCAAACCACTGACTTCTTATGCAGAAAAAAATGGTATGATCATTACAGAAATTATGGATGGATACGGTATAATGAGCGCAACGGATGAAAAGTATACAATCCCCCAAGTGTCCGTTATAAACTCTCGCACCAAAATGGAACTGATCAATGCACTTATCATTGAACTAGGTTTTTCAACAATGAAAGATACCGAAGTCGGGATCTTTGACACTGCCAGGGACGGTTTTAACCTTTCTATTAGGGCTGATGTCCTTGTAAAAAAGGAAGACAGACAAATATTGTTCCTCTCAAAAAAGATCCCCCAGCAATTCATAGACAGCTTGAAAAACAGAGGTACAGAAACCATATCGTTCGATGAAGGAGAAACTCAAAAAGCTGTCATCGAAAAAGTCCTGCAAGCTATGAATGTTCCTTACATATTCAATAGTTTCTCATTTTCAATTCCTGAAAAGACCAATACCCCAAAAGGCATCATCAACTTTCCAGCCTTCAAAATAACTCGTGACAAAGGACATTTTTATCTGATCGATTTTGATATAGATCGCGATATCTATGGACTGCTTCATGAGAAATGGGAGGTAACCATAGTTAAATATTGAAAGTAAAAGGAATAGGCCTATTATCCGGAGGGCTGGACAGCATCCTTGCAGTAAAGCTCATTATGTTACAGGGTATCGATGTTTTGGGGGTCACGTTTCAAACCCCCTTTTTTAGTGCCAAAAAGGCCAGGATTGCAGCGAAGAAAATTGAAATACCCCTTCTCACTGTAGACATTACGGAAGAACATCTTAAGATGTTAAAAGCCCCCAAATATGGATACGGAAAGAATATGAATCCGTGCATAGATTGCCATACGCTCATGTTGAATAATGCCGGCCGGATCATGGATTATTCAGGGGCAGATTTTATTTTTACAGGAGAAGTACTTGGCCAGCGTTCCATGTCCCAGACGAAACAGTCTCTTCATGTAGTCGCTAAAAATTCAGGATACCAGGAGTATATTCTGAGACCTTTGAGTGCACAGCTTCTGCCCGAAACAAAGCCGGAAATCGAAGGTAAAGTGGAACGTCAAAAACTCCTTGCAATCCGTGGTAAAGGAAGAAAACAGCAGATTGAGATGGCGAGGCGCTATGGTATTAACGATTACCCTGCCCCCGCCGGCGGATGCCTGCTCACCGATCCCATGTTTTCCAAAAGACTCCGTGATCTGTTTACGTATAACAAGGATTTCAGGATACGGGATATAGAACTTCTTAAATACGGCAGGCAATTTCGAATCAATGAGTTTTCCAAGGTCGTTGTCGGACGTAACAGTTTTGAAAATGAGGCACTCCAGAAATTATCCGAAGGGGAAGACGTTGTAATCCATATGACGCAATATCCCGGTCCTACCGCGCTTGTTCCCTATGGAGGCGACGATACAACACTCCTTTATGCGGCATCTCTGTGTGCCCTTTACAGTGACGCCCCAAAAGATGAGGAGGTTGTTGCCCTGTGCAGGACAGGAAATGCCTCAAAGCCCATCATGATAAAAGCAGCGCAAAGAGAAGATTGTGAGCGTTTAATGATTTGATTACAGATCGGACAGATGCTGCGGCCTCAGTAAATCATGGATTGTCTCTATACTTTCCCTTGACAAATAGAACGTTCGTTCTATTATATAACGGTCTGATTTTCTCAAAGGAGAGAAATCGTGGCCGCTCCCGCCGCTGTCTACCGTCCACGGAACCCGCAATCTTCCGATTATTACCGGTGCGTGGAGGATCATTTTGAAACCTTTCTCCAGGTTTATGAGGAACGATTTGAACGGCAATATGGATTTTTCCGTTCCTATCTCCAGAAGGTCATTTACCGGTATCTCGATTGCGGCGATCTGCACAATGGCTTCTCCCGTGTGAAATGCAAAGACTGCGGCCATGAATATCTTCTGGCCTTCTCCTGCAAGCGCAGGCATTTCTGCCCATCATGTCATCAGAAGCGAGTAGTCGAATTTGGCGAGTGGCTATGTTGCGAAGTGCTCAAAAAGGTTCCCCACCGTCATTTCGTCTTCAGCATTCCGAAGATCCTGCGCCGGTATTTTCTATACGATAGAAAACTCCTTGCCGATCTCAGCCGATGCGCCTGGGATGCCCTGACGGTCTTTCTACAGGAGGCCGTCCCGGAGAAGAAACCTGTTCCCGGCGCCGTCATCGCTATTCAGACCTTCGGTGATTTTCTCGGATTCAATCCCCACTGCCACATTCTCGTCACCGATGGCTGCTTTTACGGCGGCAAAGGCATGTTCCGGGTCGCCCCGCCGTTTGATCTGAAAAAGCTGGAGACCATATTCCGGCACAAGGTCTTCAGGATGCTCTTGAACAAAGGCAAGATCACGGAGGAGATGATTCGCATGATCTCTGCATGGAAACATTCCGGGTTCCATGTCTTTTGCGGCAACCGTATATCTCCGAATGATGCAACGGCTATGGAAAACCTGGCACGCTACATCATCCGTGCCTCATTCTCTCAGGAGCGCATGCAGTACCTGGATCAAGAGGCGAAGGTCGTCTATACGTCTAAGGCCTGCCCCGGACACCGATTCGGGGACAGCAAGTCAAACAAGGTTTTCGACGCTCTCGAATGGCTCGCCGCCATGTGCTCCCATATACCAAACAAGGGGGAGCAAATGGTGCGTTATTACGGATACTACAGCAACGTATCCCGGGGAAAACGGCAGGAGAGCACAGAGGATGACGACATACCATACATCATTGAATCGGAAGAGGATGTAAAAGCGCACCGGCGAAAATGGGCAAAGTTAATTCAGAAAATATACGAAGTTGATCCCCTTATCTGTCCGAAATGCCAGGGAACCATGCGCATCATTAGCAGCATAGAAGACGGTGAAATCATCAAAGCCATCCTGAAACATCTTGGTATCTGGCTGGTCAAGTCAAAACCCTCTCCCAAGGCGCACGGCCCGCCATCCGTTGAATCCGTCATGGATGATCACTCTCAAATTCCCATCAATGACGATCATTACTATATAGACCCCGAATATCCGTGGGACGCATATATCCCAGCATAACGAATCACAAACAAGAGGCGCAGGAGACGGGTGGGTCCGAAAAAGGCTCAACTATGCCTTTTGAGTTCCGGCAAATCACAAATATCTGCATCGCATGCGACAATCGACGGCGCCCGGTCCCCTTTTACAATATCACTGTTCTTAACCATTACACACCGGCACAACATCTTGTGGATAAAAAATAATTGACATACAAATGGAATTTTCCTATATTTACCTTGTCAGAAAGCAATGTCTTATCAAATTTTTTCATTGTTACCGGAGACAAATGTTTACCATACATAAGAGGTATTAAAATGAAGAAATCAAAACTAATTATCGTGACTACATTATTAATTATTTCATTGTTTATGAGTGTTTCAGTGGTTAATTCAGCTGATTATTTTCCTCTCTCAGTAGGTAATACATGGATATATTACCCTTCCTTTGGAGCGAATGGTAACAGAGTTGATACTGTTATTGGAGAGGAAGCCATAAATGGTATTCATACATACATATGGAACCGACAAGAAGCACCTAATGACAATTATAATGAAAAAAGATGGATTGCTACGGATAATTCTGGGGTAAAAGTCTATAAATATTGGGACAACGAAGGAGCCGATCCGGCTGTAATAATAAATCCACCATGGGTTACGTTTAAGTCAAACCCAAATGTTGGAGATACATTCATCGGAGAATTTGAGCCATACAGCGGTATTCGTTATACAGTAACATCCTACATTGAGTCAGTAAGCGAGACTGTTACGGTCCCGGCCGGCAGCTTTACAAACTGTGTAAGAATTAAGGTGCTCAATGAAATGACAGAAAATTCTAATAAAACGGCAGTGGGTTGGTACAGAGAATGGTATGCTCCAAATATCGGGCGTGTCATTTATGGCAAATATAGTGCCAACTGGGGAAGCGCCACTACAACCCAACAGTTAATTGGGTTCTCAGTTACTCGTGGATTACCCGGAGATGTTAATAGTGACGGGAAACTAGGATTGGGTGATGCCATCTATATTCTTCAGACACTCTCTGGAATAAGACAATAAAGCGGTGGTTGGTATCTCCATCAAGTTCAATCCGTAATCCTCAGCTTTGATGAATGCCCACTGCCAAACAGTTGTAGGTGGCGCCGATAACCGGTGCATTTCATTTTTTCTTCGATCGCTCCTGAACAGTGCGGGTTGAAAGGTGTTACCACAGGCCAGTTTGTATCCGTTCGTCTTGCTTCACCCATCCACATGCCGCCATTGCCCTACGTTTGGTAAAGAAGTTCGCCGCTTTCCCGCCATCCCACAACCTTCACCCCTTTTTGCAGATAGGTTTCATTCCCTCCGTAGATCAATGAGGGCCTCATCGCTGAATTACCGGCAAGAGCGCACCATTTCTCCAATCCGGCAAATGAATCCCGCGTCAGGGTCTTGCCTGACTTGATCTCGATCGGCATCAGCATGTTTCCTTGCTCGACAATAAGATCCACCTCATTGCCGTTGCTGTCCCGCCAGAAAGAGAATGCAGGTTGCTCTCCTCGGGTGAGTTGCGATTTGATCAGTTCTGAGATGATAAACGTCTCGAAAATATTGCCCCGCAACGGATGAATCACCATCTGTTCCGGCGTCCTGATCCCCAATAGCCACGAGACGAGCCCAGCGTCGTAGAAATATAGCTTCGGCATCTTTACCAACCGCTTGTTGAAACTGACGTGGTGAGGCCGCAGTCGAAAAACGAGATAACTCGCTTCGAGCACGGATATCCAGGACTTGGCCGTGTTGTGGGTAATGCCGCATTCTGTGGCAAGCGAGGATAGGTTGAGCAACTGCCCGGTCCTCCCTGCACAGAGCCGCACGAATCGCTGAAACGTTTCCAGATCCTGAATCTTGATGATTACAGATCGGCTAGATGCTGTGGCCTCAGTAAATCATGGATTGTTTTCACAGGATTAAACGTTTCGATGGGCACTTCGACAAAAATAGTGTTCCAGAAGGCCATTGAACCATTCCACAGCCCCGGAAGTTCAAGTGCCCTAATATCTTGGCCTTTCTCAGATTTCTGTGAGATAAAATAAGAGTTTTTATCAACGAACGCACGGAGATCAAATTTCTGAGACTGATAGTCCCTGACCCCGCAGACCAGATCGACCGGATTAAAATGGGTTGCTGATGACCATAGGGCCTTCTGTTCTTTCGACCTTGAATCAATTTGTGATTCTTCTATGATCTGGAGCGATTGTGTCCCATCTTCCTCGTTTATCCAGAAGGGACCGCCTCCCGGCTCTCCTTCATTTTTTACCATACCGCATACCCGAATGGGTCGGTTAAGTTTTTTAAAAATTAAAGCGTATTTTTCTGGAAGGGGTAAATCGTTAAACCGTGGCGGAAAAACAATATGAAGCTTCTGCTCACAAAACAATATCAGCTCCGCCATCCTATCTTTGTCCGGTTCTTTTTTACCCAGCATACGCAGGTACCTGAATATCTCATTCTGAAGGGAGATGAGATAGCCCCCCAGAACCTTTTTATAAAATATTGTGACCGGCTTTAATCTGTCAGGAACTACATTGTCGATATTCTTTAGAAATATGATGTCTCCGTCAATGCTGTTCAGATCCTCAAGGAGCGCACCATGACCACCCGGTCTAAAAACAAGCCCCCCCTGTTGATCACGAAAAGGTCTGTTCTCTAAATCCACAGCGATGGTATTGGTAGAGGATTTCTGGGTTGAGAGTGTAATGTCATACTGTACATTATAATACTTTTCAAAATATTTTTTAATCCTGGACAGATAGTCGTTCACCTGTTTTTGGTGCTCTTCCGAAACGCTAAAATGAACGCGACAGATTCGGTTGGAACCTTTCGTATGGAGTGACGCTTCAACCAGATGTTCCTCAAGGGCAGTACGGTTACGATCCGGGTAGACATGGAACTTCAAAAGCGCCTTGGGGAGATTACCATAATTCAGACCTCTTGATGTGATGATATACGCCAAGATATCGATAAATCTTTTGTTTTTGATCATATTTTCAATATTCTCACCAGCACGCGATATCGCCTCACCTAAATCATTGTAAAAAGCGAATGTTTTCAGCTCACTGACAAATCTTTTACCTTCTTCCGAATCAAAAACTCCATTCTCAAGACATCTGAACCACTCTTTGAACATTCGGCTTGCCGCTCCCGAAGCGGGTACGAACTTCAACATCCTGCCCTTCCTCGCCTCTTCTTCATACAATGCCGTTATTATCTTTATATCTTCTTTCGGAATGGTTACAATACCATCATATGTAATACACGGCCGGTTGAGTTTGACCGGACGAGTCCCTCTTTTAAAGAGATTAATCTGTGCCAACGCCTGATTAACACTGAGCCCCTCTGTTTTGATTTGTTCAATATCTGCTTCTGTAAATACAACGTCAGACAATTTATTATGCCCTCCTCATGCCCAAGTTTACACGAACCGGAATGAATAAAGCTGCTTCGCTACACATTAAAAAAGGTGCTCGCTCCTCTCTCAAAATTCTGCGGTCAAGCACCTCCTTTTATTGTAAAATAATTTTCAAGCCTAAATAATCATGATTATTATTTCTTTTTATTATTTTTTGTCAGGCTTTTGCGAAGCCGGTTCTTCTCTCTCAATAACCGGGATATGTCTTTTTGTCTCCTTGTAATTTTTTCTTTTGACATTCGTCCATCTATTCTTTTATGTAAAACTGCAACTTAAGGCCGCCAGTTTCCACGATATCACCATCTTTCAGATCATATCTATGATCAACTTGCTGGCCGTTCACCTTCAGCGATTTACCACCTGCAGGTGTGATAAAATATCCCTCTTTCCTCCTGTTTATAAGGGCAGTTACTTTGGGGGCAAAAAAGCCTTTCAGATGAATCCCGGCACTATCCTCCTTGCCAATGGTTGTGACTCTCTCTTTGAGAAGATAATCCCTCTTATCCGTGGATCCTTCAATGACAATGAAGCCACCGAGGATGTCAGGCTTCTCTTTATCTACAGAGGCAAGTATCTTCTTCTGATCTTCCGGGGCAATCACCATGGTCTCATCCATTGAACGGCCCCGCACGGCAAAGCCTTTTGTGTCCGTTTCCCTGACTTTATCCGATATAACCTCAAGAGTATGAACACCGATAAGGATGACATCGCCGTTATATAATTCACTTTTGAAAACCTTCTGGCCGTTGACATAGGTACCGTTGAGGCTGTTTGCATCTTCAATAAATATGGCATCACCCTCTTTAGTAATTTTCGCATGTTGTCCCGATATAGCCTGATTATCGATAGCAATATCGTTTTCCGCTTTTCTCCCAATAGTTATAACGTCCTGATCAAGCTGTATCTCTTTTACCACGGCTTCTTTGAATTTGAGTAATACCTTCGCCATACATTACCTCCTGAACCATTCCTTGAAATTTAATAAAAAAGAAAACCAGCTTTTTTTCCTGATATATCCTGTAATCACTGTTATGTTATCTTTGCCGCCGTTTTTATTGGCCATGTCGATCAGCCTTTCACATGCTGCGGTTGGATCGTTCGATGAAAGCATAACAGAGAGGATATCGTCATCAGAAACCATTGAACTGAGACCGTCTGTACATAGTATCAAAATATCACCGTCCGTGAGAGTCAACTCAGCAAAATCCACCTCAACTTCCAGTGTTGCGCCAAGGGCCCTCGTAAGGAGATTTTTCATCTCGGATTTCTGGGCCTCTTCTTTCGTCAACAGCTCACGCTTGACCTGTTCATAGACCACCGAATGGTCATCGGTCATTTGTTCGATATTGCCTGCCCTGACAAGATAAACCCTGCTATCACCGACATGAACAATGCTCAGTAGGTTCCCGTTGAGCAAGACCGCTGCTACCGTCGTGCCCATGCCCTGCCATCCGGGATTACTCTGTGCCGCCTCATAGATAACCCTGTTGGCAAGACGTACCGCTGAGCCTATACGATTTGTCTCTTCAGAAAATTCTTCCCGATATTTGCCGATCTGTGGATATTGCCCTTCTTTTACCTCGATAATATAGTCCCTGATTACATCGATGGCCATCTTGCTCGCTACTTCTCCGGAAGCATGCCCTCCCATACCATCGGCAACAACAAGAAGGCCCACCTTGTCATTAAGATAAAAATTATCCTCGTTGTTCGATCTGACAATCCCTTTATCTGTTCTGCCTTGAACAAGAATTTCCAATATAATCTCCTAAAGGTGAATGCACTCAGCAAGTTCACGAACGAGTTCTTTTCCCTGTTGATATCGTAACTCCCTATCTTTAACAAGTAACTTCTCAATAATGTTAATACAGGGTTGTGGGATATTCGGCGCCAGATCCTTTATCGGGGCCGGTGAAGATGCGGTAATATTAAACATGAGGGTAGCAATGCTGTCACCCTGAAACGGCCTTTCGCCCGTAAGAAGTTCGTAGAATACGACTCCGAGGGAAAAGAGGTCTGAACGACCATCCACCTTCTGCCCTGCGATCTGTTCCGGTGACATATAGCTTGGTGTACCAAGAACCACACCGGTCTGGGTCTTGGAAGAGGTCATCACCCTGGCAATTCCGAAATCTGTAACTTTGACTTCTCCGTTTTTCAAAATCATGATGTTTGCCGGTTTGATATCCCTGTGGACGACTCCATTGCTATGGGCATAATCAAGGGCATTCGCAACTGATGAGATTATCTTCATTACATCATGGATGGGCAACAAATTTTCCTTCTGGCAATATTTCGCGAGGTCCGCTCCGTCAAGAAGTTCCATCGCCATGTAGGCAAGATCGTAGTCCTCACCGACATCATAAATAGTAACGATGTTAGGATGAGAGAGTTTACCGGCAGCCTCTGCCTCCCGGAAGAATCTCTTTTTCACCTCCGCAATCTGCTCTTCATCGACCTCTTCATATCTCAAGGTCTTAATCGCTACTTCCCTGTTGATCTTGGGGTCTTTGCCCAGGTAAACCGTTCCCATGGCGCCCCGTCCGAGTTCCCTGGAAATTTCATAGCGGCCGAGAGTAGGTTTCGTTTGAGAACTATCAACGAGCACCGTGGCGTCCTTTTTCGCGCCGCCAAGTCCGAATATCATTGTCTCCCCTGCTGCCTTCAGCTTCTTCGCCCGTTCTTCAATGTCCTTGAAACTTCCTGCTTGCGAGATATGCTCGTAGACAGCCACGGCCTTGTTAAACATTCTCTTTCTCTCAAAATCAAGACCTAAGTTGTAGAGCGACTCCTTAATCGCCTCATCCTCAATAGGACATTTCCGGAATTTTTCGAAGGCCATGTCGAGCATGCCTTGCCCCTGGAAAGAAAGTCCCAACATTTTATTGGTTTCGACACTGTCTGCCTCGATGCGTTCCTTTGCCTTTTCTGTAAAAAAATAACCCTTAGAGACGATAATTATATATCCGAACAGGAGAAGAAGGGAGGGATGAATAACCTTAATCCAGTATCCGTAACTCATCAATAGATACACTCCCGCACCGATCCAGACCAGAAGAATGATTAGCGAAGCAATGGCACCGATTCTGGCCTTGAGTCTCGGTATTGCCAGAGCAAGAAAAACGCCGAAGAAGACGATAACTCCGATTTCAAGGGGAAATGCCCAACCAGGCCGCACTATATGATCATTCGTGAGTATATTATCAACTACGTTCGCTATAATTCCCCAGGATGGAACATTAGGGCCTATTGGCGTAGCCTGCATTGCACCAAGGCCGATTGCGCTCTGGGCAATGATGACAATTTTATTTTTGAATGCCTCAGGAGGTACCTTATTACTGACCACATCATAGAAAGAGAAATACGGGAAGCTCTTACTGAAACTGATAAGCATCTTACCCTTATCAGAAATAGGAACACTGTTGTTTCCAAATGTCAAATCACCGGCCACACTCACATCTTTTATATCATAGTTTAAATACTTTAAGGTCAATTGCAGTCCGAGGGATGGATAGGCTCGCCCTTCATAATATACCAACAGAGGTTCACTTCTCACTGTTCCGTCCACATCGGCAACAACATTGATATGGCCAAGAGCAAATGATTTTGCCGCGAAATCAGGGATAGGAGGTACAATCTCTCTCCCTGAAATACTACCCTCACGAGCGGAAACTTCAATAGAATTCTGCTTCAGATATTCTGGTACATCAGATCCACTATTGCTGACTGAACTGCCGAGGATAAACACGAGAGGCAACACTACTTTCTTACTTTCCCCGATGGATGCTGAGAGAATAGCATCATTATCGAGTTTTTTTTCGGATTCCTTCAGAGAGGTATGGATTTCACCAACTTGCCTGTTCTTAAGCAGACCAGGATTACTCTCTATATTCTTGATAATATCACGCACTTCAAGCAAGCCCTGGTTGAAATCACTTTCTGAATAAATTATATTTACCCCGATCACTTTAGCTTCGTAACTGTTCAGAAGACCGATCATATGGGCAATATAACCACGCGGCCAGGGCCATCTCCCCATATTAGCAATACTCTCATCATCTATCGCTACAATTACTATAGGGGAATTAGAGACTCTTTCCTTAAGGGTGGAACCTGCATCATAAATCTTGTATTCGAGATATTGTGTTGGGGTCCATCCAAAATAGAAAGCTCCGACCGTTAAAATGGTTAGCATTATCCCGATGATGATATCTGAAATACCAGATTTAACTAATTTTTTCATAAATTCCTTTTTTAAATTACATACGTGAATAATGGAACGCATGTTTCAGCGGTTATTCGCTGCTATACCCGGAAATAAATACCCCAACCTAATGTTTTACTCTATCAGCTATTTTGGTCAAATTCTACAAAATATTTCAGAATAATAAGAATTTCCACATAATTTCAGGATAGCTCATCGGTGATGAAGACCGGGATATTTCTCACTTTTTTATATGCTTTCCTCCATGGGAAGGATGAAGCCCTTCACACCGGCCCTTGGATGCTCCTTCTTTAACTGTCTCACCAACTCCGTTATTAAAGGAACTTCTTCGTTCTGGACGGCAACGAAAAGGACATTATTTGCCCCCGGCCAGCAGTGGGTACCCAGTTTTGGTTCCGTTTCTGTCCCTTCACCATGTACTTCTTCCATTTTTGTATAGTGCGAGACGCCGGCTTTTTTAAACACTTCAATGACGTATTTGTCTGCTGCATCGCAATAAACAATTAAAAACATCTTCACTGATCTTGCCCTCCATTTTCTTATGGCATCATTCATTATTCCGTTTTTTCGATTCGCTTTTCTTCCTTTCGCCGAAAGATCCTGATCTTTCTTCTCCCCTTGATTATTTCCTGCAAATCATCAAAGAGATCATAGGCCGCCGGCACAACAACAAGCGTTAGAAACAGGGAGGTAAGAAGACCGCCGATAACGGCAATACCCATGGGCGAACGGGTTTCGGCCCCCTCCCCTAAACCCATGGCAACGGGCAGCATTCCAAAGACCATGGCAAAGGTCGTCATCAAAATCGGCCTCAATCTCACCGGTCCGGCCTGGAGAATTGCCTCTCTCCTCGGCATTCCCCTTTCCCTCAGCGTATTGGTATAATCCACAAGAAGGATGGCATTCTTCTTTACCAATCCCATAAGCAGGATAAGACCGATGAAGCTGAAGATGCTGAGAGTCTTTCCCATCAGCAACAGGGCCCCGAAGGCGCCGATAAAGGACAGGGGCATGGATAGAAGGACAATGAAGGGATGGAGGAAGCTCTCAAACTGAGAGGCGAGAATCATATAGGCCATAATAATGCCGAGGATCAAGGCAAATATTAGGTACTGGAAGGATTCTCCCATTGTTTCCGCCATTCCTTTGTACTTGGGTATGTAATCCAAGGGGAGCACCTTGGCCGCGATGGCATTGAGTTCACTCATCGCCTGCCCCAGGGGCTTTCCCTCGAGGCTCGCAAAGACGGTGATGGCCCGCTGCCTGTCCACACGGTTGATGACGCTGGGGCCGCCTCCTTCCTGGATCCGGATTACATTGGCGAGTTCAACGAGCCTTCCGTCTTTCGCCCGGACGTAAATTCTTCCCAGATCATCAGGATTGGAGCGATCCGCGGCATTAAGCCTTACCCGCACATCATAGCGCCTTCCCCTCTGCTCATCCTTATACTTGGTCACATCCACTTCACCGCTGATCAGGAGATTCACCGCCTCGGCAACGGAGGCCACACTCACGCCCAGATCGGCAGCCTTATCGCGGTCAATGAAGACCTTGAGCTCCGGCTTACCCGCCTCAAGGGAAGTATCAACATCCACAATGCCGGGGAGCTTGGAGAATTCATCCACGATCTGCCTCGTATAGGACTGGAGTGCGGAAAGATCGATACCCCGGATGCTATATTGAATGGGCACGTTTCTTACGCCGCCGCCGACAAGAGAGATGTCCTCGGCTGTTCCTTTGAGACCCGGTATCTCAAGAAACTTCCGTCTCAATTCCTTCTTGACCTGTTCCTGGCTCTTCTTTCTTTCCGACTTCTTCTTTAAATTGACAATCAGGATTCCCTTGTTGATCTGAACGGTGCGGCCGTATCCCTGGATATAGAAGGCCGTCACCACTTCCGGGGTTTGTCTTACGACATCCTCTGCCTTCATAAACATCTCATCAGCCTTGTCCACTGAGTAGTCTGCGGGGGCCTCGAGGCGCACAATAAACCGGCTCTGATCCTCTGGGGGTACGAACTCCTTCCCTATAAACTTCGTAATGAAGATGCTGAAGAAAAAGATCACACCGGCAAGGATGAGAACTATGCCCCGGTGGCGGAGCGACGCATCAAGGAGACTCCGGTACACCGTCTCTGTTTTTTTATACCCTCTCTCCCACCAATCCCCGATCCTGATGAGAGGGGCAAACCGCGAAGGGTTTTTAGGATGATCCTCTGAATGCTTCTCGTGTGCCTTGAGGAAAAGCGATGCCATCATGGGGGTCAACGTAAAAGAGACGATAAGAGAGACAAGAACGGCAAAGACTACAGTGAGAGCAAACTGCAGGAAGAACCGTCCGATAATTCCCTTCATGAAAGCCACGGGGAGAAAAATCGCGACTATGGCAAAAGTGGTGGCCATGACGGCGAGCCCGATCTCGGAGGTGGCAAAGGAGGCCGCCTCTCCGGGGGCCATCCCTTCCTCGATATGGCGGTGGATATTTTCGATGACGATGATGGCGTCGTCGATGAGAATCCCGATGGAGAGCGAAAGGGCCAGCATGGTCATGTTGTTGAAGGTAAAATTGAACGCCCGCAGCAGTGCGAAAGTAGCAATCACCGAGACAGGAAGCGCCATGGCGCTGATGAGCGTAATTCTCCAGTTTCGCAGGAATATAAAGACTGCCAAAACGGCAAGGAACCCGCCGAAGATCAAGTGGTGCTGAACTTCATTGATGGATCTATTGATAAAGGTGGACTGGTCAAAGGCAATGCCAATCTCCATACCGGGGGGAAGGGTTTTCTTGATAATTTCAAGTTCCTTTTTGACGCGGTTCACCACCTCTACCGTATTGGTTCCCGACTGTTTCTGCACGCCCAGGCCAACCGATGGAATACCGTTGAACCTCGAAACGGTGCGTTTTTCCTGCATCCCGTCTTCGGCCTTTCCGATATCCCGGAGCCTTACCGGTGCGCCTTTGTAATAGGCCACAATCAAATCATTAAAGTCGTGAACCTTGGAAAACTCCCCTTTAATTTTAACTTCATACTCTTTTGAGGTGCTCTCGATCCGCCCTCCGGGGAGTTCGAGGTTTTCACGCTGCAGGGCCTGCATGATATCGCCGGGGGCGACCCCATAAGCCCTCATCCGGTCTGCATCGATCCAGATCCTCACCTGCCTGAGGCGTAATCCGTAAAGCCTTATGGCGCCGACTTCATTAATCCGCTGAAGTTTCTCTTTTAAAACCTCGTCGGCATAGGTTGAAAGATCCCGGATTGGTTTGTTCCCCATAAGATTGAGCCAGATTACGGGATTGGCATCAGGATCGACCTTCTCGATAATTGGCTCATCAATATCCGTCGGAAGTTTGGAGCGGATCGTTGAAATCTTTTCCCTTACGTCCTGTACGGCAAGATCGATGTCCCTCTCCAGGACAAACTCCACCGTAACGACAGAGGCTCCCTCCACACTCATCGAGGTGATCGTCTTAACACCGTTTATGGTATTGACCGATTCCTCAATCTTGTCCGTTACATCGATATCCATGATCTCGGGACTTGCGCCTTTGAGGGTCGTGGTGATATTGATAATGGGGAAATCGACCTTGGGAAAGAGATCCACACCAATATCCGGGTAGCTGACAACCCCTAAAACGACCAGCGCCACAATAAACATGGTCGCGAAAACGGGGCGTTTTATAGAGGTATTAGCGAGCCACATTCATTTTCACCCCTTCTGCAAGATTATTCTGACCGGCCACAACGACCATTTCTCCTTTTTGTATTCCTTCTACAATTTCCAGATATTCTCCGTACTTAGTACCGATTTTTACCGGTCTTTCCTTTGCCCGTTCACCCTCAGCTATAAAGACCTTAACCCGTGAATCTTCATAAAGAACCGCCGTGATCGGTACAACAACAATATCTCTTGCCTGTCCGGTATAGAGGGTCACCTTGGCGAATAGTCCCGGTTTTAACCGGTTATCGTGATTGGGAACGAGTGCTTCGACCTGAAGTGTTCTGGTCTTTTCTTCCAGGCTTGGGTAGATGGTACCGAGTCTTCCTTTGAACTCCGTATCCGGATACGTATCGACCTTGAAAAGAACATCCTGGCCTATCTTTAGCTTTCCCATATCCTTCTCAGGTACGGTAAAACTCAATTTTAACGGATCCGTCTGCACGATCCATAAGAGTTGCGACCCATTTCTGACGTAATCCCCTTTCGTTAGCCTTTTTTCCCTGACAATACCCTCCAATGGAGAATATATTTTTGTTTTTGAGAGTTTTTCTTTCGCAAGCGAAAGGCTTGCCTTAGCCCTGTCTAACTCCCCATCCGCGAGGGCGAGGCGGGCCGATATATCATCGAACTGCTGCTTTGTCACAAGCTCCTCTTTATAAAGGGACGCCTTCCGCTCATACTCCAGTTTCGCATTGGCAAGGGACGCCTTTGCCTGCCTCAGCGCTGCATCAGCCCTGTTAACCTCAAGACGATAATCAGTCTCATTGATTTCTACTAGGACCATTCCCTTCGAGACCGACGATCCCTCATTAACCCTGAGATTTTTAACAATGCCATCCACTTCGGAGCTCACAATGACCTCTTCATTTGGTTTCAATGAACCTATCGTCTCCACAAAAGGTCGGAAAGATTTCATTTCCGCTGCCAAAACCTTCACATTCATAACCTTCTCTTCCGTGACTTTCGCTTCATTTTTTGTGCACCCTAAATTCATAACAACAAAAATCAGAAACAAAAGTGAAATAATTGCTATGGCTTTAAATTTGTCAGCATAACCCTTATTCCATCGTTTCGAGAGCGAATGTCGCCTTAGCATGAATGTTTCCTCCTTGAATTTTGAATCACGAGCTGAAGCTCTATCTCTTTCCTCTTTGGTTTCTCCATACCTGAGCCATAATTCAAATAATAGAACAATTGTTCAAATAATGAATTGCCGCTCACAATTATATCAATGCGTGCTTTAGTCAAGAAAAAAAAGACATATTTTTCTTCGATAATAACTTCCTTTCATATATCCCTTTTTGATCACAATTCATGCGCAATTCAGACGGACCTCTCCCGCACGCCTCAAATGCTCAAAGCGTTATGACTGCTTGTGCCCTTCAGGGTAGATGTCTTCATCCCAGGAATATTCAGGGTCGCGGTATGAACATTACGAAGCGAAACGTTGGATAGCCGAGCTGAAACCAAAAAACAACATTACGGAAGTTAACGAAAGAGGTCGTTTGTTTAGTTTGCCTACTTATCAACGCTCTTGATTTCACAGACGGGTACTCTGTTATTTATTGAAGTCGTTAATTTGGGGGAAAGCGTTTGGGTAGCAGATTTCAACCCGTACTGCTTAATAAAAAAACATGCGCCGGTTATTGTGTGCACCTACAACTACACAGTGGTGGGCAGTTATCAGGACTGAGGATTACGAATCGAAATAGAGTAACACGCGGGTCAGCCGGAGCCGGATTTATAGGCGATTAGCTGCACCCACTCCTTAGGTACCTTTTGGCCTGACATGGATCTCAAACGAAGATGGTTCTGTCTGAGAACCATGCTCAATACTCACCCCATATGGCTCTTTCCTGATCTCAGAATCGTAGGGCTCACTGAAATAGTCAGGTACCGTTTCCTGCAATGTTAAAAGTACCTCATGGGCAATTTGCCGGAGACAGGGCATCTCGGGGTAAAGCATAGGGTACCTTTTCCCACCCTTGATGGCCGTGAACCCAACAATGTTTTTTCTTGAAAGTTCTGCATAGACCTCTTCGAGGTCAGGGTCAACGTGTGCTCCGCCATCTGTGTCAGCTACATTCAGTATAAGGTTTCGCCGGGAGAAGAATCTCTTCTCTGTGCTGGCTACAGCAACGATAACAGGGTGTGACCACCACTTATTGAAATCGTTTCTCTTTAGTTCTCCGGCTGGCACTCCTTTCGGAACAAGCCAAGGAATGCGCCCAGACGGTTCATCAAATTGGATAGAAACCAGCCCGACATGGCTCACCAAGTTTTCAGGGTCATAGGGGACGGCAGTATCCACCCATGAGATATCACGCAAGTGAAGCTGCCCGAGTAGCGATCTTGATTTCATTGTTTCGTGTAATAAAATTCTCAATGTGCCTGCCAGGCGTTTCGCCTCAGCGTGACGCCCATCATCGTACAATCTGCACGACGTGATAAGAAAACCAATCTGTTCTTTAAGCTGGTTCTCAATTTCAGTCTTTGATTGCTTCACTCTTGCCATTGGTTTTCCTGTACCTAACGTCGAATTCACCCGCCGCGGAAACAGCCGGGTGGAATGAGCGGTCAGCTAAGTTTTTGGATCAAATTCTAATATCTTTTGCATTTGGCTGTTTTTACCAATGTTCTTTTATCATTTTTAAAATTTCCTGAGCATCTTCATTTCCAAGCCTTGCCGCAACCTTATAGTCAATAATCGCCCGTTGAAGATCTTTTAAATCATTATAAGTGTTAGCGCGACTAAAATAAAAAAAGGCCTCTTGTGGATTGAGTTCAATAGCCTTATCGAAATCCTTTATCGCCTGTTGATAGGATCTCATTTCGCGATAAGTTCTCCCCCGGAAAGCGTAAGCAAGATAATATTTCGAGTCAATTTCGATAGCCTTATTAAAATCCTCTATGGCTTGTATGTTTTTCCCCAATTTATGATAGCTACTTCCACGTTGGAGGTAAACATATTTGCTCTTATTGCCGAGTTCAATCGCAGAACTATAATCAGTTATCGATTGCTGATAATTACCAAGCTCGACATAGATATAGCCGCGCCCATTGTACAATTCTGTATCGAAGGGAGAAAGTGCAATGGCGGCATCAAAATCCTTTATAGCTTTTTGATAATTCTTTAATTCACGGTAGGCATCCCCGCGCTTGCTATAAGCTTTTACCATTTTAGGATCCAGCGCGATAACACGATCATAATCTTTAATGGCTTCTCTGTACTTCTTGAGTTCTCGAAAAGCAGTGCCACGCTCAAGATACGCGTCAATATAAGTGGGGGCAATCTTGATTGCTTTACTGAAAGCATCTATGGCTCGTTCATAATTTTCTGATTCGAAAAAAGCTTTACCAATGACGAACCATTCTTTTTCTTTTGAAATTACTGGTACCACCATTACTTTATCTACTTGAGCAAACCTTTTTTGAAACTGGGGATACTTCTTTTGAAGAATTTGAAATTTATTTGGAATATCGTGACAGTCTTCGTAGAATATATCCTTGAGGACGCGTTGATTGCTCTTGTCGTTTTTTTTGCATTCGTTTAAAATGGACCGGATTGATCCCCTCCAATCTTTTGGATCCAGTACGGCCACTTTTTCAAAATCTTTTAATGCATTTTGATAACTATCTCTTTTTAGATAATAAATACCGCGTAAAATATAAATTTCAGACTTTTGTGGATTTATGTCTATGGCTTGGTTCAAGTCACTTAGGGAATTTCTATAATCACCCATGCTTCTATAAATAATTGATCGCATGACATAAAGAGCTGACCTAATTTCCACATCTCCGGAATCTTTTTTTGTACCATCGGTGCATTCAATCAGGGCTCTATTATAATTTTTCATCTGATAGTAACATAAACACCGAAATACATAACCTTCTAATAACAACCTGTCGGAATTCTGAGGCATAATACGTATGGCTAATGCAACATCCTCATTAATAGCTTGAATGGCGTCACCGTATCGACTACGTTTAAGTAATCGCTCGGCTCTTGATACAGGAGCCGCATCGGGATCCACTTTAATAGCCTCTATTAAATCCTGCTCAGCATGTTCTTTATCACCAATATTTTCATAAATTTCCCTCCTTGCTAAGTAGAGTTCTGACTTGTCACCATCCTTCTTATTTGTTTCTGGGGCTACGGTTATTACGGTTTTTTGAGCGGCAGCGGACATAGCGGGTTCAGCAGGCCGCAGCTGCTTATAATTATTTATGGCCATGGTATAGTCTTGAAGAGCCTGATGATATTTTTTTAGCTCAACAAATAACTGCCCGCGAGATCTATAATTATGCCATGTTGGATTTAATTCTATAATTTTATCATAATCTCTAATAGCCAATTCATAGTCGAACTCTATTACCTTAGTAATATATTCAATTGCCTGTTCTAAACCAGATATTCCAAATTCTTCTGATTCGCATGATGTTGTATTTAAATAAATATAATCACGATCATTAGGAGCTAATGTAATTGCACGATAATAGTCCTTCATCATTTGGTCGCATTTGCCGAGTTTTGCATAAGTCCCCGCTCGCTGTTGGTAAGCTCTAACCAATTCAGGATTCAACTCAATAGCCTTATTAAAATCATGGAGGGATTTCTGATATTGTTCATTATAATAATAGGCAACACCCCTTTCAACATATGCTTCCGTGTAATGTGGGTTCAATGAAATGGCCTTACTGAAAGCAAAAATTTGACGCTCGTAGGTTGCTTTCATGTTTGCGCGGTATTGATCATCGAATTTAATTGATGAGACGTCCTGAAATAGACTTACATCTGAAAGCATGCCAAGGTTAAACCATTCAATAGCATTCACTGAGTTGATCATCTTTTCATATTCGTTTTGTTTCTTGCGAAATGCTTTTGTTTTTTTATTCTTCGAAGTTCTTAATTCCTCGCGCAGATTTTCAACTTGCTTAAACAAATCATCTGATTTCCTTTTCGCTTGCTCCAATTCTTTTATTTTCTGTCGATCCTTGCGTAGATTATCTATAGCCTTGGCAACATCATCCGGGTTGGCGGTAATTTTGGCTAATAGGTAATAAGCTTTCCCATCCCATTTTTCATCGACGACTTGTACTCTAACGATGCCAGCCGTTAAGACAATGATCTGATCTTTCGTCAGTTGAAAGTTGTTGACCTCAGTTAAACTTTCCAGATAAGTGCCGATCTCTTCCAACAGGAGTCTCTTTACCTGTTCCAAAGCAAGCGTTCTGCACGATGCCTTGCTGTCAAATTCACTGGCTTGATAGGTGTATTCCCGAACAAAAGTTTTTGTTTCGGCGAGTGTAGGTGAAACAGATGCAAAAAAGAAAAGTGAGGCAATAATATAAAATTTTATTAGTTTCATCATCATCTCCATCGAAGCACAAAACCCCGCTCTCTTTTAATAGAAACGGGGTTTCGGTAATCAGACCATGTTATCTTCAAGTAAGGTTAAAGGCTTCAGAATTTCACTTTCTCTTATTTATACATGTGTTTTTCAAGTATCACCATTAACGAAAAGCTAAGTGTTTTTCCACTTTGCAGGATCAATCTTGAAATCTTCATTTTCGAGGCGACGCAATTCCTGGAAGCTCTCACTCCTGCTCTTAATTTCGGTCCATGCGCGATGAAAAGCAGGAAGGCGTAGGTTTGCTTTAATGCCGGCCAACCAAAACCACCAGACCTCTTCACTGATGCGGCCGCGTTGTCTAAGAGACACCTGCTCGTTTGTTAGGTCGATGTATCTGAACAACTTGCCGAACGACTCCTGATACTCTGTTTCTGAAAGATCCTCGCCCAACATCGCCTTGGTTGGAATGGCACCTGCAAGATCTCGATACTCTTTGGCCAAGCCGTCTTCAAATTGAACTTGAGCAATTTTTTTCGACAGGCGGAACTGCTGAAAAGCAAATATCACACCTCCCGCAGCTACTGTTGCAGCTATGGCAGTAACCCATTCAGGAATGCATGACATAAGAAATCTCCAAAGCCACTATAAAAGGTTGATTGAATTAATTGGTAGAACTTACCTTTTTATGGCGGAATTATAGGGGGAGATTTTCTTATATGTCAAGGTAATTCTTTGGAAAAACATAGAAGACATCGCTGCTCGACACCCACATATACGTCTGTAAGCATTACGCATTGAATTCTTGTATCCATGCGAGAGAGGCAGGCCTATTGACTTCAGGAAGGAGCCTGTACGTTCCAGGGAAAAAAAATAGGCTTTCTTGCATATACGCGCTTTCAAACTGGATTCAATAAGCTGACCCGATCAGTTACCTCTCGCTTTGTATTTGTTATCAGTAATGCTGATCTTGATAAAATATGAATAAAGCCGGTGCGTTGTACAGTAGAGTAGAGAGCTGGCGTAGTAGCTGAGTGCTCTATTTCCAGCTCCCCCTCATCAAACCGGACGTTCGGTTTTCCCGAATACGGCTTTCCAATCATCTTCTTCCAGAGGCTTTCGCTTTCGCTTGGCCTTCCGGCATAGCTTCCACCGGAGTTCCCGAAACCTTTGGAGTTGATAGCGTTACCGCAATCTCCTTTCCTTCTCTCCTTCAGAAGCATGATGAAGGTATTGCCCCTTCCCTCTCTCAAGGTTATGTTGTCCTTGAGATACAAGCGGTACTATGGGCACATCCGACTCCCTTTAAGACCCGATGGAACTTCGTTTCCTTATATCCATCAGTTGCATATCTGCATCTCAAAGGGTCTCCCGTGCTACCCCGCATGGCTTCCCCTGCGTGTCACCCCTGCCACCCCGGAAGTCCACTTGTTGCATACGCTCGTTATTGTTCACAACAGGTGTATCAGCCTTCCCCTAACGTCCAGAGGGTCGACGACTCCCTTGATTATCACGAGGCTACATATGGGTTCGCTTTCGCTGCAACCCGCAGGTTTGCTTGGCTCACTTAAATGAGCCGTTGTCAGGGAACTTAATGCTTTGGGTTACCCCTCACACCTCCCTCTTGCTACATGGGTGAACGAGCTGAATTCCCATGATTGGACTTTAACCAACAAGTCATACGTTCTACACGGCATACGGACATCCTTAAAATTATAAAATTGTCAGCCAAGCCGGATACTCGCAAAGTCGCAAGTTGGAGAGGCAAAGCCACAAAGTAACTGGTGATAGAAAGGTTAGGGGGGTATAGGGGGACTATGCTTTCCCTATATCTTTTCCTATTATTTTCCAGAAGATTTCTTCCATTTCGAAAGTCAGGCGTGGTGTTCCCCCTTCCTCCATCGCTTTGATCCGCATGTCATACGCGCTTTCAAGTTGAGGCAGGAGCATTTTAATCTCCGGAGAGTTTTCCATTCTTGCGCTGATGAAATTGCGCTGCTCCAGAGCCTTTTCGAAGTCTTCTTTATCGAAGGGGATGTTATAAAGTACGTTCAATATTTCCATCAGCCTGACCTTTCCCAGATAATCCTCCTCCAACACAATGTACTGGGGCAGAGAGACGATGAACACGATTGCTTCAATCCCTGATTCCGCTGCCTCTTTCGTGATCAGATTCGCAATGGTTGAAGGGCCGTGATAAGTAATGGGCAGGGCGCCGGCTTTCCTGACATCCTGGCGCGCTTTTTCTCCCATTCCATATCCGCTGACGAGTAAAGGTCTGGTGTGAGGTACCATATCATACATACTTCCCAGAAGAATATATTTCCTCGCTTTGAAAGTTTTGAGAAGCTTCAAAACAGAACTAATATAGAGCTCTGAATGGGCATGAGGTTCAAGGAGGCGAAGCAAGAGAAGATCATTCTGTCCTTCTCTTCTCGCATAGTGAATTGTTGTATTGGGAATGGACAGGTCACGAATACCCTCTTCGAGATGGATAATAGGCCGGTATCTCGTGAAGTCGTAGAAGTGGCCCGGTTTGGATAGCTTCCCCAATTCCGTGACCCCGTATCGCGCCTCCAGTTCGTTCAGGACCAGACTTCCAACATTGTTGACATCTATCCATGGCCGAAGGGTAGCAAGGACGTAAGGCTCATTGCACTCTGGAACAGGGTCACGTAATTGAAAACCACCTATTCTCACGAACGATCCCTCCCGCCTGATAACGTACTTCTGTTGTCGATCATCCTCAACACATTACCATAAGATGAATTGTTTATCATTTGAAGATCTCTCAATTGGGGTACAATAGTCGACGTCGATAAAATTATATGTCGTTCTTTTTACTGATAGGAATTTGCTTTTCAGCATGCGATATGAATAACACAAGAAAAGCATACTATCAATACGAAAGTGCCTATTTTATGGTTAAAAACCCGAGGCTGAACGGATGCCTTTAAGGCAAGGTGTCAAGCAATAGTGATTCGTCACTTAAAGAATTATTGAATACCATTTATAATGTTGCATATCAAAAGGATATAATAAAAACAGCATTATAGTAAGCAATGAACAAATTTCACCTGCACATTTTTTTCAAAGTGAGTTACCGGTAAGGATTAGAATTTTTCACCTATGAGGCTTCGCAATTGCAATATAATCATTGACAAAAATTCCTGTTTTGCATATCATGGGTTATGAAGGAGGTAGGTAATATGGCGTGTGGAGTAAAAAGTTGTGGAGCAACAAAGGCAGCACCGAAGAAGGATACAAAAAAGGCAACGACAAAGAAGGCAACGAAAACCAAGAAATAGGTATAGAGGGCTGCCCCTCCATATTTTTTTCTGACTTTCAAATGGAAAATCCTGAAAAATGCTATGGAGAGCACCTGTACAAGCAAAGAAAAGAAGAATAGCAAGATAGAGTCTATTCCGCATAATGGTTATTGACCCCCTCTGTGTTCCATCTGGGTGGTTGCTACATGGATATGCCGGGTTTCATTGTCCTCTACTTTTGACGATATTGGTGGTTTACATATCTTGCATGGCTGATACCCCGCCTTTAAAGCCTGTTCGGAACTGCCGAATTTGATGAGGTTCTTCGGGCTTATCTTCTGTGCGTATTGACAGGATGGATAATGGTATTTGTTGGAGTTCTTAGAAGCCCAGAATTCGGCACCAAAGGCAAAAGTTGCAAAGAATAGAAGGATAATACCAATTGCCAATAGCTTTTTCATAATACACCTCCTTCATTTCATTGTACGCTGCAAAAAATGTGAGTCAATAGAATAAACGGAAGCTTAAACGCTAAAGAAAAAAACAAGCAGGTATAGCCAAAAAACATTTAGGGGGAATGCCTTTTTGGAGGAAAAACATGACGGAGAGAACGGTGAGGATGGGAACATATGAAACCGTTGTTCAGGGACATTTTACTTCCCTGAAAAGGGGACAAAACAAAAACTTGTTGACAATTACACCTTCATATCGGTTTCGCCAGGAAGGACAATCCCCTACCACCCCGCTATCTCTGTAATATATATATATATACATTAAGAGCGAACAAAAACAACATTAACCCGCCTAAAATCTTCTTGTCTCTTCTTGACACCTTCACTTTGCTACCTCTTAGCCTTTTTGAGATTGTGCCATGGTCGTCTTGACGGATAGTTCGCTTTATTTCCTTCTCGAATTTTAAAAGCGTTATATACAGGGGCAAATTCAAGATTGGTGTAGTAACCTAACGGAAGTGGGTCGAAGCCGGGCCGTGATGTGGACTTTTGAAGCCAAACAAGACCACAATAACTGCATCTCCATATTTGATTGTCGGTGTCTCTCTTTCGAGCCAAAATTACTTGAGGTATCTCTATCTGTTCTAATGAGACTTCGTGCAAACGATCGGCATGACCCCCGGAACAACCAAGGGCTGGGCAATGTGGCTGAAATTTCTTAGCTAGTGACATTTCTGCTCCTTGCTCACTTGTCTTATTCTACTGCAATTTCGATTCATTTTCAAACTTAATTTGCAGGTAAGATGATCTATTGCCGGTTGAAGTGTTGGATATTCGACAAGTTTGACAGGAACTCAATTACAGCTTGCTATGTTGCAGTTAATAGTTGAGCCAAAGGAGAAATACAGATATCCTCCTCACTACAGCTGTTTATTCCAACAAAAATTCAAGGAAGCAACAAACAATATTCGAAGCCATCTTTTTCAAAATCTGCGGTAGAGGAATTGTCACAGGATGTGGGGCTTATGCTTATATCGGCTGTGATAGATTCTGAGTGCGAGCGGATTGCCGGCAGGAAGAACGTAAGGAATCCTCTGAGGACAGCAAACTGGTGGGGAAGCCAGCTCAGTCCAGTGTATTACGATGGGCAGAAGGTATTGATAGACCGGCCTCGTTTAAGAGGCGTAGACAATAAAGAGATACCGCTAAACACACACAAGGAAGGCATTTCAAAACCCCAAGAAGATGAAACAGGCAGTATGGAGAGGCTTAACCCATCTGCTGCGGCAAGCCTGAAGGAAGGTCTTGAGGAGACCTTACTGTGCACCGTTTGGGCGTCACAGGGCTTTTAAGGAAGACCCTCTCGACTACAAACCCTGTAGAATCCTGCTTCTCTGTGACCCGCACCATCACTGGACGAGTGAAAAGATGGAACGGCGGGGATATGGTTCAGAGGTGGGCTGTGGCAGCGCTCTTACGGGCAGAGAAGAAGTTCAAGCGTGTGAAGGGTTATAGGGAAATTCCAAAACTCATCGCTGCCTTAGGGCAAAAAAATCTTGACTGGAAGGAGGTGGCTGCTTAATAATATGGGCAAGAGAGTCCTTCCTACTTCAACTAAAGGAAGGGACAACATCTCTGTGGATGACCGCAGGGATTACAATACTCTCCGGACTTCACTACATTTATAGGGGGTTAAAGCTGACGCATGCAGGCTAAAAACAGCATAAAAATAGATAATATTCATCCAGGCGGTCTGGCCGAAAAATCGGGTCTTCTCCCTGGCGATATTCTCCTCTCCATAAACTCCCATAAACTGCGTGACCCTATTGATTTCATATTCTACAGTACTGACGATAACCTCGTAATAGAGGTAAAACGGGATGGAAAAAATTTTAACATCCGTATAGTCAGAAAGGACAATAAGGAATTTGGGGTAGATTTTATACCTTTCAAGGTCATGACATGTAAAAATAACTGCATATTCTGTTTTGTCAAACAACTTCCAAAAGTGTTGAGGAAAACACTCTACATAAAAGATGAAGACTACAGGATGTCATTCCTTTACGGGAATTACATCACGCTCGCAAATCTGAGCAAGGAAGACAGAAGACGCATTATTGAGCAGAGGTTAAGTCCACTATATATTTCCGTTCACTCAACAAATAGACCGCTAAGGAACAAGCTTCTTGGAAATGCAAAGGCCGCTGACATCATGAAGGAGCTTCAATTCCTTGCCGACAACAAGATAAGATTTAATATACAGATTGTGCTTTGCCCGGGCTACAATAGCGGGAAGGAGTTGCAGCGGACTCTCGGTGATCTTTACAGGTTTTATCCCCATGTCCTGTCCATCGCGGTTGTACCCGTTGGTCTGACCATGTTCAGAAAACATAATAACATTCGACCTGTTGAGAAAGCAGATGCAGAACATACAATAAAAATCGTGGAATCATTTCAGAAGAGGTTCAGAAAGAAACATGGCAACCCAATTATATACTGTGCGGATGAGCTATATTTAAAAGCAGAACACCAATTTCCACCCTTAAAGGAATACGGAGATCTACACCAGATAGAAAATGGTGTCGGAATGGTACCACTTTTTATGAATCAGGTAAAAAAAACCCAACTTCCTAAGACACTACAGCGAAAAAAGAAATTTCTTACCTTCACCGGTTTATCGTTCTATCCTTTTCTTAAAAAGTTTTTAGAAAGACTCTCTGAGAAAGAAAACCTTAATATTGATGTAGTATCTGTTGAGAACAAGTTTTTTGGAACATCTATTACAGTTGCAGGATTGCTAACAGGGAGGGATGTAATAAAAGCAGTATTGGATAGAATAGAGAGTCATGAAACTATACTTATACCCGATGTGGTTCTCAATGAAGAAAATAGATTTCTGGACGACATTACTCTAAATGATGCGGAAGAGGCACTTGGTATCCCTGTAAGAAAGATTAAATCAACGCCGGAGGGACTCATTAAAGGAATAGCCGAGGGAAAATAGACATTCTAACCCGACAGAGCACGACAGAGCAAAAATATGTTAGGAACTTTTTAAAAGTGGACTCCCTTACGATTTAAAAGTGGACTCCAGGGAACCCGTTTAGTGGGTAAACGACAGACTGCACCATCTGAGCCTCCCACCATATTCGAATCTCTAGAGCATCTCTCTGTATATCAGGAATAAGATGAACTTCAACCTCTTTTCTCAGTGGCACATCTGGCACTGCTATTTCATGATTAAACAGAGAAATTTTCCGATAGCCATTGACCACCCTTCTCTCCCGTAAGCAGAAGACATCCTTGATTGAAGTATAGGGCTTGGGCAAGACAAAGGGTCTAAATAAGCTGTTTCCTTCTCTCCTCGCCTTCTCAAAGCGGATAGCTGGAATCTCCCCAGTGGCAGAATGAACTTGATGATTATTGTAACGATCCACCTCTTCTTTCAAGACAGCCCGAACCTCTTCAATGGCGGTCAGCTTCTGTATGGCACAGGTCCTGACGATTCTATCCTGTAACCAGCGATAGGGTCTTCGACCTTCAATCCACTTTTGAAGAATTAACAGTCCACTTTTCAGGCAAAAACAGTCCACTTTTAAAAAATTTTTAACACTTTTACACAGAGAATTTGACAAAGCTCCCGGGAAACGTTATTTTTTAATATGCTGTCAAAGGATTATAGTAAGTTTGGTGAGGGTCGTTCTTTATTGACTAACAAGAAGGAGGTATTTAAATATGGCAAAAATTGGTGAAGTTACGTTAGAAATGACTGGTGATGTTAAGAAGACAGAGAACATGAAGGTTAGTCTGCGAGTTAGTTATTCGGACAAAACAAAGGAAGTTGTGTTCAAGCCCTCCGAAGATCTGAAAAAGGGCGATAAAGTAAAAATCACTGTTGAGAAGATATAATTCGGGGGAGGATCTTTCCTAAATCCTTTGGGTCGCCCCACAGCTTCTCAAGTATAACTTATAACCTTTAAACTTGACACCCCATACCATTAAAATTTTGGGCTGGTTCTTCTATCTCCTGATGAGAGGGCCAGCCTTTTTTCTTTATTCGGTTTTCTTAATAAAAAAACCGTTAGTATCGTTCAAAACTTGTGGCATCATGATATCTTAACCGATTCTATATGGATGTTGAAGTAGTTTTTTATCCCAAGTTTGTTTCTCCAGTATTGCTCCCATTTCTCTCTGGAGTATTGTCTGATCATGATCATTTTAGAGATATTTGTTGCTCCCATATCGGACCATCCCCAGGCTATTTTCTTTAGACGGCGTCCTAATTCTCTAAAGAGACGTTCCAGGATGGATGTTGTCTTTGGAGCAATTACCCCTGTTTTCAGCCAGAGTTCAATATTGGTAAAAATACGGTCTGACAGTTTCTCAAGGTAAGACGCCCCGTGCCGATACCCCTTACTGTAAAATGTCTGTACCAGTTCCTTGATCTCTGCCTTGCTTTTTTCATAGCTGGTTTTTACCTGTTCCTTGTCTTCTTCTTTCAGGATCTCAAAATCACCCTCAGGTAGTTCTATGCCTATCAACTGTTTGATTTTATCTGTTTCCGGTTGACTCTCTTTCTTCTTTATTCCATCTTCTTAAGAGGGCATGATACAGTCCTCGTGGACCATGCCATGTTAAAGTGGACCCTTTCGTCAAGACAATTTTTTGCCATTTTTAAGTTACAGCCCTGTATACAATAATGTACATTATTAACAACATAATCGCCGCCGTCAA